>DASVAM010000333.1:0-9829 GCA_036376375.1 Chitinophagaceae bacterium | reverse complement strand
GGAAAAGTCATTGCTTTTTACCTGCCTGTTTATTTCATCTGGGCAACGATCGTAACTTTTTTGTTCCCGTTCTTTTTTGCCTTCCGTTAAAAAACTATGATGATAGATTTAAGAAAAAGCAAATTGGCCTTATGAAATTCTTTGTTGAAAAAGATTCGGTGGTTAGAAGGATCTGGGGCAAGAGCGACACCGTGCTTTTTATTTTTGCGGGTGCTTCTGCGGAATTTGCGCTTAATAAAGCTGTGGACTGGCTTTACTTTACCGGTAAGTTGCCTTCTGATCCTTTGGGTCGTTTATTCTCGACTGTCGCCTATGCAAAAAAAATTGTTTTTTCATCAACCGGGGATGCTCACAAGGCAATTGACACATTGCGACAGATACATTCCGCAGTAGAAAGAAATCGGGGATTTTCCATTCCTGATTGGGCTTATCGTGATGTCTTGTTTATGCTTATCTATTATTCTATCGCATCATACGAGCTCCTGGAAAAAAAATTGAGTGATGAAGAAAAGGAAGAAGTATATAATGTATTCTATCGGGTGGGTGCCGGCATGGGTTTGAAAGAATTACCGCTTACCTACACCGAGTGGCTACCGGTAAGAAGGGCGCATTTAATGGCCGATCTGCAAAAAAGCGAATACACGCTGGATCTTTTCAAACAATATAAAAAACATCTTGGTGCAATGCGGTTTAGAGTCCTGATCGAAGGGCAGAAACTGGTGGTCCCGGACATTGTAAAACAGTTACTGAACTTTAATGATTTTTCCCTTCTTACCCCTGTGGTGCCGCTGTATAAGATCAGCCGGTTGATGAAGATGGACTGGCTCCTTAAGAATATCTTACTTCCTCATGATTATAAAGATCAAATAAAAGGCCTGGATGTGCATCCGGGTTGAACGATCATTACAGTTATGTTGGTTAATTGCCGCTTATAGAAAAAAAGATTTGACAAACTAACTTCTGTCTATTTTACTGATGAAATTTTCCCCCCCAAATTGATTTCATTTTTAAAATACTCAAATCGATAAGAATGAAAGCAATGGTTTTGTTGTCTCTGCTTGTGATTTCTTACGGTGAAGCCAATGGACAACGCGTCACCGTTGATTATTTGGGACAAAACCCACCGGGCGACTCTGCTGGACTATTTGCAAAAGGATTAATCAGTACAAATTTATCCGAACATAGTTCGCCCGTATTTTCACCAGACGGGAAAACAGTGCTTTGGACAATCATGAAAATGCCCTCCTACCACACAAGGATTTTGGAAATGAATTACGGGAATGGTAAATGGTCATCGCCGCTTACACCTTCCTTTTGTGATACTTCTGCCAATGAAGTGTATCCTTCTTTTTCACCGGACGGGAAGCAACTTTACTTTAGCTCAAACAGAAAAGCTGAAAAGACCGACACGAGTATAAAAAGTAATCGCTTATGGAAAGTGGAAAGAAACGGAAATGGATGGGGTACGCCAATATTACTGGACACGATTATTTCAAAAGGTGGCGAGTACGCCTCGTCTATAACTGAAAGCGGCAACCTGTATTTTACCTTTGGCGCGTTCCGTTCACCTGATTGGAACATACTTCGATCGGAAAAGAAAAATCGTTCATATTCATTACCAACTAAGCTGGCTCTCAATAGCCCGGGTTACGAAGACGGCCCTTTCGTTGCACCCGACGAAAGTTATATAATTTTTGAGTCGCAAAGACCCGAAGGCATAAATGGAAGCATTGATTTATTCATATGCTTTAAGAACAAAGATGGGCAATGGAGTGAACCCAGGAACATGGGCGCCAAGATAAACACATCATTTTCGGAACGGTTTGCCCGGGTTTCGCCGGATGGTAAATTTTTGTTTTTTGGCAGCAACAAAAATGAAACTGAAATAGCCAAAGGCTTTGACATATTTTGGATCGATGCCAAAATAATTGACGAGTTAAGAAAAGGCAATTAGCGTAAGTTGCAGTTTAAAAAGCAGGATGAATGACTCACATTCTTGATAATATGATCTGGAATGCTATTACCACGGGCAACAATGATATCGCTATTGTGAATGGTGATGTAGGTTGTTACCTGCCCGAGATCGCTCCATTTGCAGGCATGAGAGAATTCAATGATGTCAATCTCAAAAAATTGTATGAATTCATCCCCGCCAACAGGAGTGTGGCAATTTCATCGTTAAGTAAAATGGATCATGACGACAGCAAATGGAATATGATACAGCCAATGGATGTAACGCAAATGGTCTACGAACATCCTGTGAATAATTTTACGACTAAGAATAGTATATTGATCGTTCCTTTATCAGAAGAACATATTCCACAGATGTTAGCATTAACTGCGCTCACAAAGCCGGGCCCATTTTTACAGCAAACGATCAGGTTCAAAAATTATTTCGGCATTTTTGTCGAAGACCGGTTAGCTGCAATGGCCGGGCAACGGATGCATCCTGTACCCTATTTGGAAGTAAGTGCTGTGTGTACGCATCCGGATTTTCGCGGCATGGGATATGCAAAAGCTTTAATGTTACATCTAATGAAGATAATAATCGATAATTCTTTTATTCCTTTTTTACACGTCTTGTCAAATAATACCAACGCTATTGAGCTTTATAAAACGATTGGCTTTCGAACAAGAAAAGAAATTTTCGTCGATATGATTCGGCGATTATAAGGTTGTATAAACAACATCAATGACATGTGTCATTGCATGCTCAGATTTTTCCTTCTCAGCTAAAATAATTTTTTGAGCTCAGGTTTGTCAAAAGCTTTATTCAAGGCCGGGTGATCTGCATAGTCTTCCGGTAAAGTGATCTTCGAATAATACACAAGCCCGACTTGCCTGGCAACATATGCTTTTTCGATATTGATAGCAGCCTTATCCCACATTCCAAGGTCAAGATAAAATTCTGCTAACCTCGAATACCTGTCATCATCAACTTGTCGCAAGTTCGCAAAAGCGAGACTTGTGTCTTTCCTGGCAATCGCCATATCTGTTTTTAAGCCTTGATGAAAATGTAAATCCTTCTGCCACTTTTAAATTAGCGGAAGCATTGGTAAAGGCCAACAAAGAATTTGATATGCTTATTTTTCCCAGCCAGCATCATGGTTATACAGGTGTTTTCAGCGATTATTTTACAAAGAAAAGATGGAATTATTTTGTTGAACACTTGCTGGGTGTGAAGCCAATCTGGGATTTTGAACTGCGATAGGGAACTGGCGGTATCATATGAATAAAATTTTCACCTTTTTTACCTGCCGGATTACGATTGGCTGCAGGCCGGCATCAAAGTTTTCCCACATTGACAAACGGTCACTGCTTCCGATAATGTGTGGCGCATGGAGAATATTGCGGCTCACGTAACCCCAATTTCCGAAAAAAGGGATGCAGACACATCCCTTACACGCACATGAGAGCAACTGCTCTCAATTTTTTCTCTTGACTGATCGCCCTGTTTAACAGCTACAAACGATCATGGTGACAAGAATAACGGATGCCGAAAGAATTAGCTGTTTCATAATAATCGTTTTTATTTAAGACCAATGTTTAAAGATCTATCGCAGATCCTTTCACAATAGTATTTCATAAACAGATCCGCTAAATGCGGTTGTCAATAAACAACAGGTGTCCGTCAACAAACAGCTTTAAGCCCGACAAACGTGTACGGATGCCTGGTAGAACAAGTTCGTGCAGTCATTCTGCGGCCTGAGTATGGATTATTCATGCTTCACGTTCTTTCCATGCTTTGTATAACAGCATTTTTATAACTAATGCTGTCATTTCGAACGATAGTTTACGTTTTCAGCATTCCATTTTCATTCTTTAACCAAAATTAATTGCTGATGAAAAAGATAATTTTCCTCATTGCTTTTCTTCCTCTGTTCTTATTTGTAAATGCACAAAACCGCACAATTACCGGTAAGGTAACCGATGAGAAGGGAAGCCCATTGGCGGGCGTCACGGTGACTGCAGGTAACGCAGGAACTACCACAAATTCTGCAGGTGAATTCACCCTGACAGTTGGTCCCTCGGTTCGCAGCCTTACATTTACTTCTGTCGGATTCGCGCAAGTTTCGAAAGACCTGGGAACCTCATCAACGTTAGATGTAACCCTTACAACTGAAGATAAAAGTTTAACTGAAGTTGTTATAACCGGTTACACCCGTGAATCAAAAACAAAATTTACTGGTTCGGCCGCTAAGATCGATGCAAAGCATATTGAAACAGTGCCGGTAGGATCTTTTGACCAGGCATTACAGGGCCGGGCTGCCGGTCTGCAAATAAATTCCGGTTCCGGACAACCCGGAGCCAATGCACAGGTTTGGATAAGAGGCGTGCAATCGGTAACAGCAGCATTTGCACAGCCATTATATGTTGTTGACGGCGTGCCACTGGCGGCAGGATCATTCCAGACACTAAATCCAAACGATTTTGAATCCATCACTGTTTTGAAAGATGCCAGTGCTGCTTCTTTGTATGGATCAAGGGCCGGTACAGGTGTGATCGTGATCACCACAAAGAAAGGAAAGAGAGGTGCAACAAATATTCAATACCGCACGCAACTTGGTTTTACTGAAAGACCACAGGCTACAAACTTTGATATCATGAATAGCTCTGAGATCCTCAGCTTTGAAGAAAGGATCAGGGCAACAGGTACGCCCGGATGGACCTATGGAAAAACCAATCCGGTATATGCAGGCTTACCAGCTACTTCACCTGCAAACAATCCTTTTGCTGCATCACAGGCTAGGTATGATTTTATTCTCGATAG
This sequence comes from Chitinophagaceae bacterium, assembly GCA_036376375.1. GTDB lineage: Bacteria > Bacteroidota > Bacteroidia > Chitinophagales > Chitinophagaceae > VBAS01. Next base: position 5,058 of record DASVAM010000333.1, on the reverse strand, counting down.
TATGAGAAATATCAATACAGCTACCATGGATATTTTTTACCGGCAAGGATTTTCACAATTGCATGAATTGAATCTTAACGGCGGTGCTGAAAGAACAAACTTCTTTCTCTCAGGAAGTTACTTCGACCAGGAAGGTACAGATATGCGTGCCTATTTGAAAAGATACACAGCACGATTCAATATAGAACATACGGCAGATAAATTGACTGTTCAGTTTAATACTGCCGGTGGTTGGTCAAAGATCGATCAATCAGAAGGAGAGTGGTATGGAAACAGTACAAGAAATACTTTCCAGATGTCATGGAGAGCGAAGCCTTATGAGTATCCATATAAGGCTGATGGTACACCAAATTTCGGGGCGAGCACCGGATTAAGTCAAAAAACAATTGGTACCGCTCTTGAAGGAGTACAAAATTCTACCTGGACACAAACACAGATAAAGATCAACAGTGGACTCACACTAATTTATCGGTTCACACCAAACCTGAGTTTCAAAAATATTTTTGGTGTAGATGTTAATGATGACAGGTACCAACGCTGGATAAAACCCGATTCATATATTGGAAGTTTGCAAACTTTTGGGAAAGGATACGATATCGAAGCCTACAGGATCACCAGTCAGTTCATAAATACTTCCAGCCTTGTTTATGCAAGAAGATTCGATCTGCATGATATTGAAGTGGGAGGATATTTTGAAGCGATCAGGGCTTATCAAAAAGCATTGGGCTTCACACTGTTTAATTTAGATCCTCGTCTTCCATTAACCGGGCAGGGAGCAGGTACTCTTCCTGTTGCAGCCGGACAAACTACATATCCACAAACTTCATCCAGTGCAAAATCAGGTTATGGTATCAGATCATTTTTTGGAACGGCCAGGTACTCTTATAATAACCGGTACACAATCAACGGAACAATCAGGAGAGACGGCACCTCAAGGATCCTGAATCCGGAGAACAAAGAAGTAACCACCTGGTCACTTGGTTTTGTATGGAACGCCATCTCAGAAGGCTTTATCAAAGAACAAAACTGGTTGTCTGATCTGAAGCTTAGGTTGTCTTACGGATCAGTGCCGAATATCGGAAGTATACCCACCGGTACTTACGGTACGTTGAATACAAGTACTATCACAACAGTGACAAATTATTTGAGCCCGCAAGTGCCTGCCTATGGAACAAATACGTATGCAGGTTCCACTATCACAGGCCAGGCGCCAACTACTCCCGGTAACCCGGATCTCAAGATCGAAACGATCCAGAAAGCAAATATTGGAGTGGATCTCGGCGTATGGAGAAACCGTGCAAGATTAAGTGTAGATCTTTATAAAAACACAACGGTCGATCTTTTCGTAAGCCAGCCTCTTCCCCGTGAGAGTGGATTTACAACAGCCACAATCAACGCCGGTGAAATGACAAACAAGGGTGTTGAATTCGTGGCTGGTGTTGATTTCATCCAAAAGAAAGATATGGGCCTTACGCTGAACTGGAACCATGCTATCAATGAAAATAAGATTGAAGATCTTGGATTGGTTGATGAATACGTTACTGGTACGTTTTTGATCAAAGAAGGGTTGCCTTATGGGTCGCATTATGATGAACATTATTTAGGCGCTGATCCTCAAACAGGAAGACCCTTATATGAAACACAGGATGGTAAGACAACAACAGACATCAGCAAGGCCGGTAAGTTTGCAAAGTTTGGAACCTTTATGCCTAAACATATCGGAGGTTTGAATCTTGAATTCCGTTTTCATGGTCTGACCGTTGCAACATTCTTCTCTTACCAGTTTGACGTTGTTAGAAATAATAATATTGAAAGTTGGATCACAAGAGGTACACCAGCATACACAGCCGCCGTTAATCAATCAAGAAGGCTTTTGACACAGCAATGGAGACAGCCGGGTGATAATGCATATTACCAAAGTCCGCTTTATGATCGTGACTTCACTTCAGCCGATCTGCAGGATGCAAAATTCCTCCGGTTTAGAAATTTAATGGTTGCTTATCAAATTCCGGAAATCTCGATAAGTGGCACACGCCTGATCAAGTCAGCAAGATTTTATGTGCAGGCCCAGAATCTTGCACTTTGGAGTCCATGGCGGGGTCCTGATCCGGAAGACAACAACAATATCAGTCTGAATGAATATCCAAATCCAAAAATGGTGGTAGCAGGTATTGATATTAATTTTTAATAGTTGAATTAATAAACTAAAACTTATTGTGATGAAGTACGCATGTAAATATTTTCTCGCAGCACTATTATTAATTACAATGTTCTCTTGCAAAAAGCTGACAGAGATCGAGGAAACAGATTTCATTGATGCCAGTAAAGCATTGAAAACGGTGGAGAATAATGAAAGTGCTATCATTGGTGCTTATGCGGGAATGCAAATTGAAATGGGAATTCTTATGAATGGAGAATTGTCTGATGAATTAAAGACTTCCGGAGAGTTTTACAACTCTATTACCACTCATGAATGGCAATACGGTGCAAATGATATTGTGATAAGGGATAATTATACAGCCATTGGTTCATACTATCCCATCATTGACAGAGTGAATAGAGTATTAGAGGCGCTTCCTGTTGCTGATTCAACGAGGATAGGTGATAACTTATTAAAGTTAAGACTGAAAGGTGAGGCACTTTTTATCAGGGCTTTTTGTCATTTTGAAATGTTCAGGTATTATGCAGGAAATTATGAGCCTGAGGGATTGGCAATGCCATATGTGGTTACGTCATCTTTAGACCCAATCGCCAGAGACAAGATGGCTGTGTTTTTTCAAAAAATGGATGCAGACATCGCCGAGGCAAAAGCATTATTGCCCAATAATCTTACAGATATTAACAGGGCAACCAGGCTGGCTGTTAGTGGTCTGCAGGCAAGAGCCGCTTTGTACAGGAAAGATTGGGCAAATGCGATCACCTATAGCACGGAATACATAAACGCAATTCCATTATCACCACAGGCTTCTTTTAATGGGATCTGGACCGATGCAAATACAAATGAATTATCGTTCAGGCTAAAAAGGTCACCCACGAATAATCCATACAACAAGGCGGGTTCCATATATCGCAATACATCTGCCAATGCAACAACTATTGGAACCGTATTCTGGATACCCTCTTCAAAATTGTGGGACAGCTATGACCAGGTAAATGATATCAGGTTTTCTTCTTATATGAAGATCGAACCCCTGCTTACAGCTGCTAACAGGCAAAATCGATTGATCACTAAATATGCAGGAACGGCTTATGGTACTTCGGGAGAAAATGTAGCCGATGCAAAAGTATTCAGAACTGCCGAGATGTATTTGATTCGTGCCGAAGCAAGAGCCGAGCAAGGCAGTTTTACAGGACCTAATAGCGCTGAATCTGATATTAATGATCTGCGAGCAGCAAGAATTCTTAACTATACTCCCGTAACGTTTGCTTCGAAAGCTGAAGCAATTGATGCAATAATCTTAGAGAGATTTAAAGAGCTTGCTTTTGAAGGACACAGGTTTTGGGATCTTAAAAGAAGAGGTTTACCGGTTCAGCGTATTGGCACCGATGCGCCAACATCAACAGGAGCAACACTGCCCGCCAATAATTTCAGGTTTGTAATTCCTATTCCTGAAATTGAAATGCAGGCAAATAACCTGATGGTGCAAAATCCCGGCTACTAAAATTAGGTATAGAGTCATGAGTGACGTGTAAGTCATATTTTGTTATGTGAATTTGAAACAACACAGTCGTCCCGATTCTTCGGGACGACTCCTTAAGGGAGGTATCATTTCTACAAAGATTCATTCGGCTTGATGAGATGAGGTTTTCGAAGGAGCCTTTTATCCCCTGATAAGTTCCCTTCTTTCACGCTGGAACGATTTTGGCAACACTGATTTAAAATTCTGCTATGAAATCGGGGCCGATAATTTTAATTGATGACGATCCGGATGACAAAGATGTTTTTATAGATATTCTGAAAGAGCTCGGGGTTCCCAACCTGGTGATATGGTTTCAGAATTGTGACGATGCTTTCTCGCACTTAAAAGCGACACCAGAGCAACCCTTTATTATTTTCTGTGATGTGAATTTACCGGGGTTAAGCGGCATAATGTGTAAAGCGCAGATTGATGATGATAAGGAACTAAGAAAGAAAAGTATCCCATTCCTATTCTTTTCTACTGCCGTTGATCAAAAGACAGTGACCGAGGCCTACACAAAAATGACCGTGCAGGGCTTTTTTCAAAAGCCCGGTTCGTTTGCCGAATTTAAAAACGTGGTAAAGTTAATCATCGATTATTGGGATCATTGTAAGCATCCTAATTCAAAATAATAAGATGGAATATTTCCCATTTCCTGCAATAATTTTGATTGACCCTTCAGTTAAACCAAACAGCATACCCCTGTCTTCGAAGATCCCAGGCAAGTTTTTCCTCCATCACAAGAGCTTGTTCCCGGTTCATCGGCTTCAAATTGATATGATCATAAAGACTGGGACGTAAATACGAACCATACTTCTGAACGATATAGGCCGATAGTTTATGACCTTTCTTATTAACATAGCCTGTCTTATGTTGGATAAATCGTTCTTTTGGAGTTTTACTTGTCATCCCGACATACAAACATTCCAGCACTCCGTTAAATTGCGGATTGGCCGCTCTGAATCTCCAGTTTTCAGTAAATACCCGCTTTGATAATTCAACCACATAAACCCGGTAAGTTGATCTTGGCATAGGATCGATTTGCTCCAGACAAATTTATTTGTGAGAACAAACATAAGATGTGTTCGCCTCATTTCACAACTGCCTGGAGGCTGAATTTTTATTTACCAGCTCCAGAAGGCTGATACATTCCATAGATGGCGTCGCGAAAACGCTTATGCAGTTTCACTCTGTCAAAAGGCAATAGTTGTGTGAACAGTACGGCGGTCAATTCATTTTCAGGATCTACCCAAAACAATGTGCTGGCAGCGCCGTCCCAAAAAAATTCACCAACGATGCCATTGTTCTCATCTTTTGTTTGGGGCGGAGCCGTACGGACTGCAAAGTCAATTCCAAAACCAACACGTCCCTTGGAAGG
>DASVAM010000324.1:0-4799 GCA_036376375.1 Chitinophagaceae bacterium | reverse complement strand
AGTAAAGTTTAACCGGAGTTACTGAAGCTGGCATCAAAACCAAAATTTCTACGATGCAACAAACCATTGGAAAATACAGGTGGACGATCTGCGCTCTGCTCTTTTTTGCTACTACGGTAAACTATCTTGACAGGCAGGTGCTGAGTTTATTAAAGCCAGAACTCGAAAAGCCTGAATTATTTGGTTGGACAAATAGTCAATACGCTGATATCGCATCAGTATTCCAGCTTACTTATGCGATAGCTATGCTTTTTGCAGGAAGGATCATTGACAAGATGGGAACTAAGAAAGGATTTACATGGGCTATCATTATCTGGTCAGTCGGCGCTATCATTCATGCATTGGCTATCCCGATTGGTAAAAGTATGGCAGCTGTATTGGGGTGGGTTGGTATTGCAGCGATACCTGTATCGGTATTGGGCTTCATGGTTTCAAGAGCAGTGCTGGCCATCGGAGAAGCAGGCAACTTCCCTGCTGCTATAAAGGCAACGGCGGAATATTTTCCAAAAAAAGAAAGATCATTTGCAACCGGCATATTCAATTCTGGTACAAATGTAGGGGCTATCCTGGCACCTTTGTCTGTTCCATGGATCGAAGAACATTGGGGTTGGCAAGCCGCATTTATCATTATTGGTGCTATTGGTTTTATTTGGTTGTTTTTTTGGTTGTTTTATTATGAAAAACCAGAAAAGCAAAAGAGACTAACAACAGCGGAGTTCGAGTATATTAATAGTGATACGAAAGATACGGCCGCTTCTGATGCCAATGAAAAAGTATCATGGTTCAAGTTATTAGGATACAGGCAAACATGGGCTTTTGCATCAGGAAAGTTTTTAACGGATGGTGTCTGGTGGTTCTTTTTATTTTGGTTGCCAGCTTTCCTGAAAGATCAATACGGGATGGAGAAAATGGAGATTATGTTACCACTGGCGGTATTATATAGTATGACGATGTTTGGTAGTATTGGCGGAGGATATTTTCCAATGTATTTTATTAAGAAAGGATTTCACCCTTATGATGGCAGAATGAGAGCAATGATCATTATCGCATGTATTCCATTAGTAGTGCTTGCCGCTCAACCATTCGGAGATATTAGTTTTTGGGTGCCGGTAGTTCTTATTGGCGTTGCAGCATCAGCTCACCAGGCATGGAGTGCGAATCTATTTACAACTGTATCAGATATGTTTCCACGAAAAGCTGTTGCTTCGATCGTTGGTATTGGTGGAATGGCTGGTGGTATTGGTGGAGTCATCGTCACAAAAGTCGGTGGCGCCTTATTTGATCATTACAAGGCATTAGGGCATATAAAAACAGGATATACAATCATGTTTGCTTTTTGCGCAGTGGCATATCTTATTGCATGGGTCATTATGAAAGCGTTGGTACCAAAATATAAAGTTATAACTGACTTGTAAGATCATCATCTCCCCGTTGACTAATCAGCATTTCAGAGGTGTTTTGTTTGATGACTGACTACACAGAAAATTGAACTTTCAGGTTTGCTTTCTTTACGAAATGATTTGAAGCGAAAATGAATATTTTTGTTTGAATTAAACATAATGCCTTGAGAAATGCAGCCGGCACTGAATACTTCAACTTTTATTTTCCTTATAACGGTAATATTATGTTTTGTTGCTGGTTTGGTATTGACCGTATTTTCCAAAAACAAAATGGTAAATAACAGGTGGTTGGCGGGTTATTACTTTGTAATTGGTTATGGCTTACTCGTAGCATTTGTCTTATATTCAAAGTTGATCTTTGAATATCCGTGGTATCATACCTACAGAACGGGTTATGTCGCTGCTTTTTTATTGATGCCCTTATCTTTTTTTTACATCAGGTCTTTGATACAACAAAAAAGGTTCAGACCAATCGACCTGGTTCATTTTTTACCAGCAACAATTTTTTTGATCGATTTTATCCCTTTTTATTTTAAGCCGGCAGTCTATAAACTGGAGCAATTAGCGATCGACTCGCAGGGTTTTAATACGATCTGGAATGAGTTTTCACAAGGCTGGCTGGATATTGGATTTATTTATGTTCCCTTACGTATTGCACTTACGGTTGTCTATTGGATCTGGCAGGTAAGGATCATCATTCATTCAGGCAAAGTAAAAGACGGCCAGAACCTATTAGTTGAGAACAGGAATGTAATGAAATGGGTGAAGATATTTTGTGCTTCACAAGTCTTATTTTTTGTTCCATATTACATAAATAACTTTTTTGGGAGTCAGCAGCATTTCACTTTTGTTATACATACGTTACTGGCGGTTGGAACAAGTAGTACGATATTAGTGCTGATCCTGCGGCCTGATATTCTATATGGATTAAAGGGGATCATGATACGGGATATGAACAGCGTTGATGACAGATCTGCTGAATTAGCGGGAAAAAAAGAAATACTGAAAGACGCAGACATTCTTATTGCTGGAAAAGTCGATGGTAGGGGGCATAAAACAAGCAACGAGATCTATTTGTCACGTCAAAAATTGGGTGACCTGGGTAAACAGGTCAACGATCATGTTTCATCTAAAAATGTTTTCTTAAAAAAAGGGGTTACCGCCGCGGAACTGGCGGCCGATATGAATATTCAACCTTACTTATTATCTGCGATTATAAACCAGGTTTACAAAACGAACTTCAATGATTTCCTGAATGGATACAGGATCAATCATGCAAAGACATTGATACAAAACGGTGAAGCAAGATTACTCACACTGGAGGCCCTTTCAGAACAATGCGGGTTTAGTAACCGAAATTCTTTTACAATGGCGTTTAAAAAACATGCCGGTCGAACCCCATCTGATTTTATAAAACAAACAGGTTCATCAAAAAATTGAACTGTTTTTCTTAAAGTCAATCATTACTCTGCCAAGAATTTCAAAAAATTGGCACAAACACTGTGTCCAAATTTGGAAAAGGGCTTTTGATAAACGCAAATTACACTTTCAATTTCCGTTACAAATTCAAAAGTCTTCGCGATGCCTTCTGTTTATTTATTAAATGGCACACCGTTTTTAGTTTACCGGCTTTTCGCTGGAACAGTTTGGAATATAAAAGCCAGTCCGGGTCACGGAGACTATTGTGATAAGCACACAAGATTTGTAACGGAATCGGAGGTGATTTCACATCTATTGGCCCGCTTTTCAATAAGCAGGACTGGCCTTTTTCAACAAGGAGCATGCTCATGGAGCATCATTTCTTATGCTCAAAATGTTTATCCCGGGGTCATCATGTTTCAAAAAGAAAAGATACCTTTAGGGACACACATTGGTGTTCCCGAAAAATATCAATGTTACCATTATCCATTAACCAAACTAGCATACTATGAAAAGGTTTTTCATTCCGCCATTCGTGGAAGCTTCCATTTATTTTAATTATTTACTAAGAACAACCGCCAATATTAATAAAGTTCGCCTGATCCTCTCCGTCAGGTCCAGGTCACCTCTGGTATCAATTATCCTTACTTGAAGTATTAAAAAACTTTTCATACCCGGTGAATTTTTTTTTTGATCCTGCCGTAAATATTATAGAATAAAGCCAATGCTGTATGAATAAACATTGGTTGATAATGTTTATGTTGATCGGATTTACAAAAACAAAAATCTCAGAACATTAATTTCTGCTAATCAAAAATTGAAACAATGAAACAACTGAAACAACTACAACACCGAAAATTAAGTATTGTATTGGTATTAAGTACAATGTTTATTGCGGGACTATGGACCGGCCCGCTACAAGCTCAAACCAAAAAACCAAACATCCTCATTATCTGGGGGGATGATATTGGTTACTGGAACATAAGCGCCTATAACCAGGGTATGATGGGCTATAAAACACCAAACATTGACCGTATTGCAAAAGAAGGCGCCCTGTTCACCGATTGGTATGGGCAGCAAAGTTGTACGGCAGGCCGTTCATGTTTTATTACAGGCCAGGTTGGCTATCGCACAGGTATGCTTAAAGTAGGGCTTCCCGGCGCTAAAGAAGGATTGCAGGCAAGGGATGTAACGATTGCTGAATTACTCAAAACACAGGGTTATGTGACCGGACAGTTTGGAAAGAATCACCTTGGGGATGCTGATGCTACTTTACCTACAGCGCATGGCTTTGATGAGTTTTATGGCTCACTCTATCATCTCAATGCTGAACAGGAACCCGAGAATCCTGATTATTACAAAGACCCCGCCATGAAAAAAAAATATGGCAGCCGCGGTGTAATTCATACCTGGGCGAACCCTGATGGCACACAAAAGATAGAACTTACCGGCCCCCTCAACACTAAACGAATGGAAACCGTCGATGAAGAATTTACAAGAGAAGCGTTGCGTTTTATGACAGATGCCCAAAAATCAAATAAGCCATTCTTTCTTTGGTGGAATGCTACCCGCATGCACATCTTCACACATCTGAAAAAGGAAAGTGAAGGAAAGACAGGTCTTGGGGTTTATCCTGATGGAATGGTTGAACATGATGCAATGGTTGGCCAGTTACTGGATAAATTAAAAGAACTAGGCCTTGAAGAAAATACCATTGTGATGTATTCCACGGATAATGGTGCGGAAAAATTTACCTGGCCTGATGGCGGAACCTCGCCTTTTCGCGGCGAGAAAAATACAAACTGGGAAGGTGGATACCGTGTGCCTTGTGCCATACGGTGGCCCGGCGTTATTAAACCAGGAACCATCAACAATGAAATTTTTGCCCATGAAGATATGTTACCGACTTTGCTGGCAGCGGCAGGAGCGCCGAATGTGAAGGACCAGCTTCTGAAAGGAATGAAAGTGGGAAGTAGAACC
>DASVAM010000609.1:0-5246 GCA_036376375.1 Chitinophagaceae bacterium | reverse complement strand
CATTTGTATAAATATACAATTGAGACGAGATTTAAATAAAATGATTATTTCACAGGTATTCAACATAAGATTAATTATATAATTTTCAAACCCTTCATTTTTCTTATAATGTATGTTATGTTAAATAGGCACACATGGCTCTTAGGTTCGGGAAAGAAAAAAATACCCTCCCGCTCGTGAGAACTTCGGTCACTCCTGTTTATAGAATATATTGCGTTATCGAATGGCGAAAAGAAACAAGATATTAGTAAAGTTTAATGTTTTAAAAAAGGGCAAAACTCCGAAAGAGGCTTACGATTCCTTAGATGAAAAAACAATTGATGTTTTGTCGTCCTTTGCAGACGCGGTTCATGAGAATTTAGAAAATCAAAGGTGCCAATATCATCCAAACGGAGGAAAGATTATTTCTATTGTTTACGATGCAGATACGACTGAATTAAGCATTTACATATATGTGTGTTGTAGTAAATTCAGCCCTATCATTGAAAAGGGTCTTTCCGGCTCTGCTGTACCTATTACTGTGGCTGCTTTAGGGGAACTTGGGTTACCTGAACAAAACTAATTTGAATTGAAGGCAAAAAGTCTAAGTTTCCCAAACGGAATCCCCTAACAGCATCGTTGTGATTTGTGATTAAATTGAAGCAGTGTTGCTTTTGCTCTTCGTCCATACTTTGGACGATAGCCTTGGCTATTATCATATCTCTTTCGGCTGTTGTCAATAGGCCTCAAAGATATTAATTTGTTGTTTTGCATACGGGACAACAAACTTTAATTCGCCTCCGGCTCATATATCAATACTTTTTTTTCTTTCCCATCACGCCACGCTACCCAACCCTTCGCTTGCCAGCCCTTCATGTTGTTTGCTTCAAAGTAACATAGCAAACAACGCCTGTACACGCCAACCTATATAACATAACATAGTTTTATCATCGTTCGCATACGCAGGAATTCGCAACTCGTAACACGGATTTTTCAATCGAATAAAAACTCTTTGTAGTGTTTGAAAAATCCGTGTTACGAGTTGCGAACGAAATATAGATCATGCGAAGCTGATAAAATACTTTTATGTTAAATAGGCGCACAGGCTAAGCTGAACAGGGGAAAGAAATACAGAGTTTGTATATTTAGATAAACTCCCCTGCTTATGGAAAGACCGTTTAAAATGGAGTGGGAAAGCTATATTAATAAAACAATCGTCTCTCTTAGAGGCCCAATAATTGAAAAATCAATTCAGATTGAAACAATGATTGATATATACATCGCCTCGAAATATGCAACATCAAAAGATATTGAGGACGAGCTTATTTGCCTTGTTCTTTCTAATATAAACATGAATATCAAACTAAAAGTATTCGGTTATCTAATGAATAAACACAGCAAAGAGTATACAGATTCAAACCCTCAATTTTATGACGACCTATGTCTTATAAACTCGAGAAGAAATGCTATTGCTCACTATCCGGCGGCCTTTGACGATTTGTCGGTTGAGACCTTTATGTTCTTTAATAAGTTCACGCTGACTAAATCAAGATATGGCGGCATAACACCATTAAAAGAAAATCCTGATCCGGAAAAAGATGAACGCCTTAACTTGTTTGAGCAACAATATTTTTCAGAGGCCGATATCAATGGACTTCAAGGAATGATGGATAGATATATCTCTGATTTTAGGAAATTGAATGGGTACGACCCCGCCCCCGACAACAATCAGAAAAATTCCGATTAGGCGCCAAAGCACGTAGTATAGCTCTTAAATATTTTATTGAACCCTCAAACAATTTCTTTCCCCTGTTCCCCTTGCTTCACTTCCCTTCTGTTGCTTAGCAGAAAATTTAACCAACTCCAACCTTTCTTGACATAACATAGTTTTATCGTTCGTTCGCATACGAAGGAAGTCACACCCCGTAGCCCCCCACAGAAATAAATAAACATTTCTTTTGTACCTTGGATTCTCCCCTTCAACATCGGTGACATGATGATACGAAAAGAAAGAGCTGAGTTTCTCGATAATTTATTGAAGGTCTTTAACGACGTTCGGGTCCTTCGCAAAAAAGACCTTGAAATACAATTTAAGAATGACACCTACCTATTGGTGCAAACAGAAAAACATTTAAAGATCCTCGAGAAAGATGGAATGATCAGATGTTCGGTATTGAATGAATATTTTTTAGAGCCGGCTGGGCGAAAAGTGTTGGATGATATTGAAAACCTCGGCTATTTAGCGAACCACAAAAAGGAAGCAGCTAAATGGGAGGAATTCGAAGATGAAGACGGCGGGGATTGGGACTGGGTTCGGGTTGACATTCTATTATCATCACTTCATTTACTCCGCTTGGCTAACTAACCTGCAAGAAAAAACCACCTTTCGGTGGTTTCCTTATTCTAATTCGATTCTGATTTCTTCCGGTATTCTTCCGCTTTGGCCTTATCTCCTTTTACATCATAAGCGGTAGAAAGATATCCCGAAACAACCTTATAATTTCCCTTTTCACTTGCCTTTAATGTCTCTTTTGAAGCGTAAAGGTCATATGCCGTCTGCGAATAAGAGATCAGCTGGTCAGCAGCTTCATTCATCTTTGCTTTCAGATCAGCTTTCTTCTTTTGATCTGCAGCCGTCGTACCTTTTACTGCCTGCATCTCGTCCTGGTAATCGTAAAGAACATTATAAAAATGACGTGACATTAGTACATATGCTTCCGGATAGTTTTTATTTGCAGCCATTGTTTGCTTTAAGACAGTTTCAATTTTGCCCTGCGTCTCTCTGTAGTCAGCAGGTTTTGTGTCGCCGGCGTAAGTATAATTGAACAATTCAACGCCATAGTTGTAAGACATCAGGTACTTGTCGGGATATTTAGGCATCAGCTCAGCATATTTTGCAAAAAGAGCTTTTTTATCCTTCGCATCCACTTCTTCCAGCTCGATCTGGTACCAGCGATCATCAGTTGGGAAAAGCTCACGACCCAATGCCAGGTATTTCTCTTTGTTTGCATTATCACCCTTCTTTTGGTAATATTCGACGAGCAACTGATAAATATCGATATTGTCTTTACCGGCAATTTTCTGATCAGCTATCTTTTTATAATAAACAACTGCGTCATCATCCTTTTTGGCCCGGTAAGCACTCAATGCTATATTTTGAATTAAAGTAGTATCGAAAGCAGGGAATTTAAAGCCATTATACTCAAGACCTTTGCTTCCAATATACTCTTCGACCGTCAGCGCATTTTTAAAATTTGTAAACGCCTCACCAAATTTTGCATAGGATTCTGCTTCTTTCTTTTGCTTTGCAAGTTCATCCGCCTGTCCAAAGGAAGATACCCCGAGGTCAAAATAACCGTTATAAATATCAAATAGTCTTACGTGCTGTTCTAAGGTTGCCCTCACCGCTTTGGGATCCATCTCATAATACTTTTTAAATGCATTAAAGGCTTCCATGCGACCCTCGGGAACAAGCGATTTGTATTTATCACTTTTGGCCATCTCATTATAGATTACACCTTTGTACCACCAGCCATCAGATTTAGCAGCATTCTTTTCTTTGGCAAGAAAACCGTCTACTGATGCTTTTGCTTTTTCCAAATCACCTTTTGCTAACTGCCCTTCTATATCCTCAATTGATTGGGCAAACATGCTGCTGCCACCTAAGATGATAAGCAGGCTTAAAAGAAATCTTTGCATGATATTGTTTTTGTATTTTATTAAATCAGTCTGGATACCTGCCGGCAGACAGGCTATCCGGATCAATTGCAGATGAAATTATTTAATCAGTGGTTGCATTTTCCGGACCATCAGGAGCACCATAATTGCCATCAGTTCCGTTGCCATTCTCACCGTTTTCTGTACCGTTTCCATTCTCAGCACTTTCCTGGTCCTCGATCTTGGTGATAGCCGCAATCTCATCACCTTCGTCCAGTCTTATCAATTTTACGCCTTGCGTCGCCCTTCCCTGTTCACTGATATCGGCCACTTTCATTCGTATTGTAACACCGCTTTTACAAGTTATAACGAGGTCTTCCTTTTCGGCCACTTCCAACATTCCTACCAATTTACCTGTTTTTGGCGTGACATTGATCGTCTTCACTCCTTTTCCGCCGCGATTTGTAAACCGGTATTCGTCCACTGCCGTTCGCTTTCCATAACCCTTTTCACTCACAACCAATACTGTCTTAGATTCGCCTGCATTGGGATTTACACAAATCATACCAACAACTTCATCATCATTGTCCTCGACCTCGATACCTGCAACACCAATTGCTCCGCGACCCGTTGCTCTTGCTTTGGTTTCTGAAAAACGAATCGCCCGCCCGCTTTTTACAGCCATCATTATTTCAGAATTTCCATCAGTCATCTTTGCTTCCAGTAATTCATCACCTGCCAGTATTGTAATGGCGTTCACACCGGATTGTCTTGGCCGGCTGAAATCTTCCAATGCGGTTTTCTTGATGATTCCCTTTTTAGTGCATAAAACAATATTATGTGAATTTACAAAGGCCTCGTCTTTCAGATCTTTTACATCAATAATGGCTCTTACTTTATCATCCGGTGGTATTTGTATCAGGTTTTGAATCGCTCTTCCTTTACCTGTTTTTTCACCTTCAGGAATTTCATAAACATTCAGCCAGTAACATCTTCCCTGCTCTGTAAAGAAAAGCATAGTGTGATGTGTGGAGGCGACAAAAATATGTTCTATATAATCTTCTTCTCTTGTTCTGCCACCCATGACTCCCCTGCCACCCCTGCGTTGCGCACGGTATTCGGAAGCTGATGTTCTCTTTATATATCCTAAATGAGAGATGGTAATTACAACATCTTCTTCTTTGATAAGATCCTTGATCTTTACTTCGTCATCAAGGTAAGTGATCTCCGTTTTACGGGCGTCGCCAAACTTATCTTTAACCTCCATCAATTCTTTCCTGATCAGATCATATCTCAATCCTTCATTTGAGAGTAACTCTTTCAGCTCACCAATCAGTTTCATTAGTTCATCAAACTCCTGTTTTATCTTGTCTCTCTCCATTCCTGTCAGGCGCTGCAATCTTAATTCAAGAATTGCTTTTGCCTGTATCTCGTCCAATCCCCAACCTGCATTGATCAAATTATCCTTTGCAGTTTCAGGGGTTGCAGAATTTCTTATCAAACTTATTACTTCATCTAAATGATCTAAAGCGATCAGGTAGCCTTGTAAAATATGCGCTTTCTTCTCCGCTTCGTTCAATTCAAACCTGGCACGGCGTACAACCACCTCA
>DASVAM010000298.1:0-3558 GCA_036376375.1 Chitinophagaceae bacterium | reverse complement strand
AACCATTCGCAACATTAATAGAACAGCGAAAGAGGTAAAAGAATTGCAGTGGGAATATAAGCAAGTAAAAAGTGAAGTGATGTTTCAAAGCAAGCAAAGTGAATTGGTAAAGGCAGTTGAACCATTAGGATTAAAAGAATTGACGGAAGCTCCGGTTGTTTTGACGGCCCCCTCTAACTCGCCCAAAGGGGGAGAATAGCAGGCACACAGGGATAGCTTATTTGAAAATTTGCAATTGTAGGGGAGGTCTTCAGATATGAACAGTAGATAACTGAAGCTGATGTGGAAGAGAAAATGATTTGAAGAAACCGCTCCCCCAGTTGGAGAGGCAGAAGGAAGGAGAGGCCGGAATAAAATTACAGAACATAGCCCGCCAAATGCGGGACTGGTATCATGAATAAATCCCGGTAAGTCGGGATAAACAACTAAAGAATTCAGAAGAGTAGTGGAAGTAAAACGTGACATACTGTGGAGAGTGTACCTTAGTTTTATCGGCATTGTAGTGCTGAGTCTATTGGTGCTCGGCAGAGCTTTCTATATTCAGCAGGTGCAGGGGAGCTACTGGCGCAGCATGAGCGACAGTCTTCACCAGCGAATTGAAGAAATAGATGCCGGCCGCGGGACTATCTATAGCGAAGACGGTCAGATGTTGAGTACTTCGCTTCCCACCTTTGATATCTACATCGATTTTATGGCCGATGGGCTTCGGGAGAAGAATGGAAAAAGATTCAAAGAAAACATTGATTCGTTTTCTAAAGCCTTAGCGAAATATTTTCATGATAAAACTGCGGCGGGTTATAAAGCCGAATTAATAAAAGCCTATAAAAGGAAAGATCGTTACTACCCTTTAAAGAAGAAATTACAGTTTGAAGATTATAAAATATTCCGCGAGTTTCCTTTGGCAAGATTGGGCCGGAACAGGAGTGGTGTGATAGTGGAAGAAAACAGTAAACGATTAATGCCCTATCAAACGCTGGCAACAAGGACAATCGGCTTGTCAAGAGAATATGTTGCAAGCAACGGCAAAACAAAAAAGCAAAATGTAGGTCTTGAAAAAAGTTACGATAGTTTATTGACTGGTCAAAAAGGTCAACGCCTTGTTCGTTTTATCGCCGGCGGCGTTCCGGTCCCCGTTGATGGGTACCAGATAGAACCGGAAAATGGAAAAGATATAATTACAACGCTTGATGTAAATATCCAGGACATCGCATCTACAGCCCTGATGAAGAAAATGATCGAGTGTGAAGGGCAGTATGGAACCGCAATAGTGATGGAAACAAAAACAGGGAAAATCAAAGCGATCTCTAATCTTGGGCGGCAAAAAGATGGAAGTTATTTTGAAGATGATAATTATGCTTTAAGAGTTACTGAACCGGGATCAACGATAAAACTTGCAACACTTTTGTCTGTCCTTGAAAGTGGTAATTCAACTCCTGATGACCTGGTAGAAGTTGGAACGGCTGGCCAAATGGTAGTCGGTCCAAGAAATGTGAATGACGCAGAAAGATCGCCCAAGGCTGTTTTGACAGTTAAAGAGTGTTTTGCTCATAGCTCTAACGTCGGTATGAGCAAATTGGCCTACAAAGCATTCGGCAATAACCCAAAGAAGTTTAAGGAGTATCTCCATAATTATTGGCTTGATGAAAAATCACCCGTTGATCTGACTGATATACCAAAGCCACGTCTTGCCTCATTCGAAAAAAATGCAGGAGGTACCATGAATATGATCACAATGAGCTTTGGCTATGCGATCCAGGTGAGCCCTTTGCAGACACTTACCCTTTATAATGCAATTGCCAACGATGGTAAAATGATGAAACCCTATTTGGTGAACAGGATAGTGAGAGATGGCATTCCATATCGTGAGTTTCTGCCAACAGTTCTTGAGGAAAGTATTTGTAAATCATCAATAGTAAAAGCTGCAAAGCATAGCATGGAAATGGTGATCACAGAAGGAACGGGCAAGCCGGCTTTTAAGGACATGCCGTTTTCGGTTGCAGGGAAAACAGGAACAGCCCATGTGGCCGATGGAAATATCAAATATCACGATAGGGTTTACCAGGCGTCATTCGTTGGATATTTTCCCGCCAATGATCCCGTTTATAGTTGCATTGTTGTTGTTCGGACAAAACCTCATGCGTTTTTGCATTATGGAGGACAACTAGCGGCACCTGTATTTCGTGAAATAGCGATCAAGTTATATGCGATGTATATCGAGAATAAAACATTGCCAAAGTATGAAGTGGTAAAGGATAGCTTGAGTTATTTCTATGCCGGTAACAACGACGATATCAAAAATGTTTTCAAAACATTGAATGTTGGATATAAGGATTCAACGAGACGATCCGAGTGGGGGAATGTGCTGGCCGATAATTATCAACCTGTGATCAAAGACATGAATGTTGGTAAAGCTGTGATGCCAAATATAAAAGGTATGGGATTAAAAGATGTGATTTACCTGCTAGAGAATATGGGGTTGAAAGTAAAAACAAATGGACAAGGAAAAGTAATGGTTCAATCTATACAGGCAGGAACCGTTTTGACAAAAGGAATGACTGTTTATGTTGAATTAGGATAATCGATCAATGTGAAGCTAAGTGATATTCTATACAAAGTAAGCATCAGGTCGATAGATGGAAGCACGGATATAGACATACAGGATGTTCAAATTGATTCGAGGAAAATAAAAAAAGGCTCTTTGTTTATTGCTGTAAAAGGGAGTGCTGCCGATGGTCATCTCTTTATTGATAAGGCAACTGAGGCGGGTGCATCTGTAATTGTTTGTGAGGCTTTGCCTGAAAAAAAGGCGCGGATTGTGTATGTGCAGGTGGAGAACAGTGCTGAAGCGGCCGGGTATATCGCAGCAAATTTTTTTGAACAGCCTTCGGGAAGTTTGAAAGTAGTGGGCGTAACAGGAACAAACGGTAAGACAACTATTGTGACATTATTATATAAGCTCTTTACATCATTGGGATATACATGCGGATTGCTAAGTACTGTGGAAAATCGTATCGGTGAGAGAATATTCGCCGCTACGCATACCACGCCGGATGCAATAAGCCTGAATGCTTTGCTGAGGCAAATGGCTGACGAGGGATGTACTCATGTTTTTATGGAGAATAGTTCTCATGCCATTCACCAGCATCGGAGCACGGGATTAAAGTTTGCTGGAGGCATTTTTAGCAACATCACACATGATCACCTTGATTATCACAAAACATTTGATGAATATATCAGGGTGAAAAAATCATTCTTCGATTCACTATCATCAGATGCATTTGCGTTAAGCAATGCAGATGATAAAAGGGGCATGGTGATGGTGCAGAATACAAATGCAAGAAAGTATTTCTACAGCTTAAGAACAATGGCTGATTTCAAGGGAAAGATCCTTGATAACAGCCTGACAGGGCTGGTTATGAACCTGAATGATACGGAAGTTCATTTCAGGTTGATCGGTGAGTTCAATGCATATAATCTCCTGGCAGTTTTTGGAACTGCCATGTGTATGGGGGAAGATAAACAGGAAGTGTTGAGATGTTTAAGCGTCTTGACCGGCGC
>DASVAM010000281.1:0-3855 GCA_036376375.1 Chitinophagaceae bacterium | reverse complement strand
GACCTTTGTCATTACTTATGTAATGCTGGCTTATGCCAATGAGCCAATAATGGAAAGATTACTTCCTCAAAAATATATGATGTACGACTTGCGATCTGACGCGGGTAACCTGTTTCTTGCATTGACTATAACCGGTAAGGGAACGTTAGTGGCATCAGCAGGAGCCTGTAGTATCAGGCTGGTAAAGTATTGGCATGTGAAAGAACAAAAAAATCTCGGATTGCTGAAGGAAAGAACTGAAGCCCAGCTGGAATTGCTCAGGGCACAAGTGCATCCCCATTTTTTATTTAATACGCTTAACAACATTTATTCCAGGGTCCAAAACGAATCGCCGGGAAGCGCAAAAATGATCAGGGAGCTTTCACATATTCTCCGGTATGTTCTTAGTGAAGGTGAGCGGGAATTAGTTCCTTTGGAGAAAGAAGTCCAGATGCTTATTGATTATATTAATCTTGAGAAAATGCGTTATGATGATAAACTTGATCTACATATTTCGCTGCCTTCCGAAACAAACGGTTTATATATTACACCTTTGCTATTATTACCTTTTATAGAAAATTGTTTTAAACATGGCGCAAGTAAAATGCTGAATAGCCCCTGGATCAATTTGAAGATAGAGTTGGTTGGAGCAATATGTTTTATGAAAGTAATGAATGGAAAGAGGTCCGTTCGGATTTTACATAACCACAGGAAAGGAACTGGAATCGAAAATGTAAAAAAGCGTCTGGATCTCTTATATAAAGAGAAGCATGAGCTGCGAATAAATGAGGATGAAGAAGTATTTATAGTTAACCTTAAGATTGAATTGACCGAAATAAAACAGACAACCTCAGCGCCAGCATTATTAACAACAAAACAAGAATATGCCTGATCCTGAAAATCAAAAATCCAGCTGTCTGATTGTGGACGATGAGCCAATGGCCAGGGACGTCCTGCGCCGTTATGTTGAAAGAATACCAACACTTGGTTTGGTTGGTGAATGCAGCAATGCGATCGATGCGTTGCTGTTCCTTCAGAACAATAAGGTTGATCTTGTTTTTCTTGATATAAGAATGCCCGAGCTGCTGGGGACAGAGTTTGTTCAATCGTTGCGCAATCCTCCTAAGATAATTTTTACGACAGCCTTTAAAGAATATGCATTAGATGGATTTGAACTGGATGCTGTTGATTACCTCTTAAAGCCCGTTCGCTTTGAAAGATTTCTGAAAGCGGTGAACAAAGCATTCCCTAAAAAAGACATTGCAGAGCTTGTGCATGAGACCCATGACAGAAAAACCGGATCTGGGTTTATTTATCTGCGGGTGGACCGGAAACTTGTTAAGATAGTTTTGGCTGACATTTTATATATCGAAAGTGCCAGGGACTATGTAAAAGTGTTCACAAAAGATAAAACTTTCCTGACACGCCAAACTATTTCTTCGATTGAAGCTATGTTAAGCGTGAATGAGTTTATTCGCATACACCGGTCGTATATTATAGCCGTCAATAAAATCAAATCACTGACAAATGAATTGGTTGAAATTGGTGACACCGAGCTTCCGATAGGTAAACTTTATAAGCATAATTTTTTTAAGCTGAAGGGTGGTTGAAAGAGTACATTGGATTTTCTCTTCTATATCGAATTTGAC
The DNA here is from genome assembly GCA_036376375.1 of Chitinophagaceae bacterium. Classification (GTDB taxonomy): domain Bacteria; phylum Bacteroidota; class Bacteroidia; order Chitinophagales; family Chitinophagaceae; genus VBAS01. Next base: position 2,227 of record DASVAM010000281.1, on the reverse strand, counting down.
TTTTACATTTGTCATCTAATCAGATGATATGGTAAAAGAAAAGATCCTCGTCATTGGCGCATCCGGACAAATAGGAGTTGAGCTAACTCTTGCACTCAGAAAAATATATGGGAATAGTAATGTAGTTGCTTCTGATCTCCGGGAGCAAAACCCTTTGTTAGAAGGCACAGGCCCCTACGTTAGCATGGATGTGATGAACAAGGAAATGTTGCATGTGCAGGTGATACGACAGGGCATCACGCAAATCTATCATTTGGCGGCTATACTTTCTGCTACCGGAGAAAAGAACCCTGGTCTTGCATGGAACCTTAACATGAGTGGGTTATTGAATGTATTGGATATCGCGAGAGAAGAAAAGTTGCATAAAGTTTATTGGCCGTCATCGATCGCCGTGTTTGGCCCCACAAGTCCTAAAAAGAATTGCCCTCAGCAAACGATCATCGAACCAACAACTGTTTATGGCATCAGTAAATATGCGGGCGAATTCTGGTGCAATTATTTTCATCAGCGTTTTGGAGTTGATGTTCGCAGTCTTCGTTATCCGGGCCTTATTTCGTATAAATCACCTCCCGGTGGCGGCACAACTGATTATGCAGTAGAAATTTTTCATGAAGCCCTGGAAGAAAAAAAGTATGAATGCTTTTTGGATGAGAACACTTATTTACCAATGATGTATATGCCGGATGCGATCCGGGCTACCATAGAATTAATGGAAGCGCCTTCAGATAAGATTTCCGTCAGAACTTCCTACAATATCTCAGGCATGAGTTTTTCGCCCAAGGAAATAGGAGCAGAGGTGAAAAAGCATATCCCTCAATTTCAGATCTCGTATAAACCCGATTACCGGCAAGCCATTGCAAATAGCTGGCCACAAAGTATCGATGACTCCGTGGCAAGACAGGATTGGGGCTGGAAGGAAGAATATAATCTGCAGGCAATGACATCTGATATGATAAAAAACCTAACTACTTAAGGCTATGAGAACAATTCTATCCATCATTACTTTTTTAAGTTTATTAATTGTCTCTTGCAAAAACGATGACCATGCGGGTCATGCAAATGATGCGGTGGTGATAACAAAGACAGAACCAGGAAAAATTGATACTGTCAAAAAAAGCATCAAAGCATATACTCAAAATAAAATTGGTGCGGCAAATATTCAAATCAGGTATCATTCACCTGCCGTGAGAGATCGCGTTATTTGGGGCGGCCTTGTACCTTTTGACGGTGTTTGGGTGGCCGGCGCTCATAATGCTACAAGCATTGAAAGCGACAAAGATCTTATTATGGATGGAAAAACAATTCCTGCCGGTAAATACGCTTTTTTTACAATCCCCGGAAAAGAGGAGTGGACAGTAATCGTCAACAAAAACTGGGATCAGCATCTTGCTGATGATTACAAACAGGAGGATGACTTGCTGCGAATGAAAGTAAAACCTGATACACTTAACTATAAACAGGAGCGATTGCTATATGAGATTGAGCAATCGTCACAAAAAGAGGGAAATATACTATTAGTATGGGAAAAACTTAAACTCACAATTCCTGTGCGGATAGCGGATTAATTTTTACATTTATACCCGATAATGCGCCGGAACATTTCTGCCATATTGCTGATCACCGTGTTTCTTTCTTTACAGTTTGGTAAAGTAGCGGGCTATCTCTATTGTAAATGGCAGGCTGAAATTGTACAGAACAATCCAGACTGCGGTTGCGATGATCACCTTACTTCCATGTTCGATCATGATGATGACTCTACTAAAAGTGACTTTTCTAAAAATAATCTGAACGAAAAGCTGAATGAGTTTACCCCCAGATCTTTCATCGTTGCTACACAGCTAACTCTTTCTCCTGATAAATTCTTTACAGAATATAATTCTTCGCTGAGCGAAAGCTACATTGATTCTCCTTTTCATCCTCCAATTGCATAGTTAAGACCACGGACGACAGTCCACAGACCACAGTAAAATCGTTTTTATTTGACATAATCAATTTGTGTTGGTGATAATTATTACTTGTGGTTGGTTGGCGTGATCAGTAGACTATTGACTGTGGACTATCGACTTAGAACTGTGGTCCGTGGTCAGTCGTCTACATTACATTATTTCATTCTAAAACTTCTAATCATGAAAACATATTTTATTATAATGATCGTTTCATTATTGACAATCTATTCTTGTTCAGTTGCTAAAATCCGCGCTTCTCCGGATTTATTAAATCAGGTAGG
>DASVAM010000245.1:0-2144 GCA_036376375.1 Chitinophagaceae bacterium | reverse complement strand
TTCTTTCCTGCGACATGCCTGGTGCATTATCGATCTTAAAAGTAGTTGCTTCGTTTACCCACGCCTCCGGCAGAATCTGTATACCCTTCCATTTTCCTTTTTGCAGATAAAGTTGCGCAAATTTTGCAATGTCCTCCGTCTTCGCTCTCAGTCCCCACCCTCCAACATTAATTCCAGCCGGATCAATTTCCCAATCCATTCCCGCTATTCCCAGGGGTTGAAATAATCGTGGCGTTAAATAATCGATGATCTTCTGCCCGGTTACTTTTTGTACAATCGCAGACAGCATATACGTAGCCGCAGAATTATATAAGAATACCGATCCCGGCTTATTAATAATCGGCACCGCAAAAAAAGTTTTTATCCAATCATCACTTATTGCGACAAGGCCGGTCGGATCAGGTGCCTGGCCTGCGGACATTGAAAGCAGATCTTTAATTGTTAGTATAGATAAATTATCAGAAATCTTTTCGGGCAACTTGTCGGGGAAGAAAGAAATGACTTTATCATTTACACTCAATTTTTTTTCAGCCACTGCAAAACCCACGGCTGTAGATGTAAAGCTCTTACTTAAAGAATATAAAGTATGTTTCAGATCCGCACGATAAGGATTCCACCAACCTTCAGCGATCACTTTTCCATGGCGGAGGATCATAATGCTGTGCAACTCATGCTTGCTGGTGTTCACCGCATCCAGAAAATTCATGATGCCTTTTGATGAAACTCCTTCAATTTCCGGAGAGCTTCGCGGCAGCGAAATGGTTTGAGCACTTAGATGAAAACTTATGAAAAGAAAAAATAAGCCAGTAAAAAAGGAATTTCTCCAGTTCATCATTTTTGAAATTGTAGCGATAGAATAAAATCTGTCTGAAGGCTAAATCTACTATTTCTATTTAATAAATAGGTCAAAGACCAAACACAAAAAGCCTGTTCAGGACAGGCGGAAAAACATCTACCCAAAAACTATTCAGGATTTTTCTTCTCTTTCGACAGTAATGCTGCATTCACCGATCAGGGCAGCCAATGCGCCAACTGCTGCCAGCACAGGTGCAAAAACAGCTCCCACTACACCAAGTGTCAATGGGAAGCTCATTAATTCCCGCCCATCTTTTTCGTGAATGCTGATCTTTCTTACATTACCTTCTTTTACCAATTCCTTTACTTTATTTAAAACTTTTTCTCCCTGTACTTTGAATGTCTCTTTAGTTATTGTTGCCATATAAATGAAGATTTGGTAAATAGACTTAAAAAATGATGCCAATCTTTTATGGCGGGCAAGCTGGAAAGGGTTTTGCAAAAAATTGAAAATTAAATGCGGTCCCTGACCCTGTCAGTTGTCAATTCCCCCACCATCATCACCATTATCATCGTCTCTTTCAATTTTTTGCTGGTTTAACCTGAAATTCAAAGTAAGATTTATTTGACGCGGCCGCCACAAATTATCTGAGCTGGAATAATAATCAGGTAATTCCACTATTGATCTTCTTCTGCGGCTATTCATCAGGTCCCTCACATTGAGCGTCAAGGTTCCTTTTCCTTTGAAAACATCCCTGGCAAGCCCGAGATCGATAGAATACATGGAAAGGACCCTGCCCTGCGTATTGACACGGGGTGACTGATAATTTACCGAAGCCTGGAAATCCAGCTTTTTAAAAAAAGTTATCCGGGAGACGGTACGATTGGTCCACGAGAATGTTTTACTTTCCAGTGGATCGCCATTATAACTTCCTTCTGCCTGCGACCTGAAAAAATTGAAGCTGCTGTTCAACCTCCACCACTCATTGGCCGTTAAGTAGAAAGCAAATTCAAGCCCGAGGTCATTTTGTATTGAAAGATTGATGGGAATAATATTAGTGATGCCGGTAAGAGTATCCAATATCCTGATTCGTTCCACTACTCCTTTTTTATGGCGATAATAAGCATTGGCAAGAAAGGAACCCTTTCCCCAATCGGTCAAATTACCCGCCTCGATTGAATGCGAAAACTCAGGGTTGAGATTGGGATTACCAACGAAGTATACTCTTGGGTCAGTAAAATCAGCAAATGGCGTAAGGTTTCTGAAATTTGGCCGGTTAATGCGGTAACTATAGCTTAATTGCAGCGTATTAATGTCACTCAACTCGTATGAGAAACTTCCCGATGGA
>DASVAM010000244.1:0-3582 GCA_036376375.1 Chitinophagaceae bacterium | reverse complement strand
GCCGCCGGGAACGTTTGTATAATTCGCAAACCGAAGCCCGGTTATTTCTGTCCAGTCTTCAAAACCCTTAAGGCGGTAACGAAAGCGAACATCCTTCGGCATCGTATAGGCTTTTGCCGAATACCTGATAGAGAAAAAATTTTGTTTGTATGTTAAACGGAGCGGCGAACCGTTTGCAATAAAATCAGACTGATGGTTTGCTACATGTAATTCGTCAATATAAGGTGCCGGTATCTCTGTATTTCTTTTCAATTCCGCAGGATCGGCTATCGAGATTTCGGTGCGACCGCCCAGTACCATTTCCCCGGAGGGCAGGAAAGAAAAATGAAAAAACTCTGTATCATTGAGGCCATACTGGAGACTATAGCTGGTAAAAGATAAATTATCTGAATTTATTTTTATCAGCTCCTTTGGAGTATATCCCCATATTTCACCATTCTTATCTGCGGCAAGATGTAAAAAGGAAAATGTAATTCCCTTTTCTCTTAAGTTAAACTTATGATCAATTCCTTTATACGGATCGTTTACCATCCCATAACCCATCCAACCTTCTTTACCGCTTGCCCATATTCTTCCATTTCTGTCTTCCGCGAAAGAATTAATCGAAAGCTGGTTAGTGGCCGTAAAATTTAAAATGGAATCTTTATCAGAAAGATAAACCCCTACACCAGAAGCTCTTTGAAACCAGATGTTTCCTTTACTGTCTCTATAAAGACTTTCTATTATGCCCGAGTCAAGACTCCTTTCGGTCCATACTAATTCTTTTTTATAGAAACGATAGGTATTTGTTCCCGGCCTCCATTTGATTAACCCCTGCACATCATCGCAAATCCATAAATTGTCCGAGCCATCCAGAAGGATCTCCCCCCGTCTTGTAGGAGCAGCAAATGGAAGTAATCTTTCGAGGTTTGTGATCTTGTCTTGCCTTTCGTTGTAAATAAAAAGTCCCTTGTCGGAAGAAATAACAAAATCACCGGAACGCAACCTTACAAAGCCGCGTATCACATCTGTCTCATTGAGGAATGTCTCATTGCCCGGAAAATTTTTTCTGGTCCATTCGTTGGTATTTCGGTTAAGCCGAAAAAATCCATCGGCAAACCTTGGACAGACTGTGATATTATTTCCCCGTTCATCGGGTATAACATAAAATGCCAGCCCGGTCAGGTTACCATTCAGGTGTTTAAATGAATGTTGCGAAAACTGCTGCATTGCCGGATCAAAATACCTTAAGCCATTGATATCAACAGACCATATGCGGTTGGCTTCATCAATAAAACTTATGGCATAAGACTTATAATTGGCAGCATCGTTCATTTTGTACCAGTTAATATCATTGATCCTGGTGTCATAAACGAGGAGTCCACGGGCGGTAGTTATCCATATTTCATGATCACTTTTTCGGGAGATATTACTGATAACGCTTGTTAAAAATTCTTTTGCCACAGGATTCTTAACCTTTAATGGCGTAAAGCTGCGCGTTATCGGGTTGAAAACATTTACCCCTGCTCCCCAGCTGCCGACATATAAAAGACCATCATCATGATGATACAGCCGGCGGAAAGCATTTAATGCAACCTGGTAATTCTTGATCTTATGAGCAAATCTGAATAGTACAACGCTCCCGGTGATCCCGTTTATCTCCATCAACCCTGAAGGAGTCCCTGCCCACACAATGGAATCATTGGTCCGCGATTCAATTATATTCAATATTGCATTGGGTGATCCGAGCGACGGAATCAGCGGAGGATATTTATTTGCAGGTATTCTAAAAAACCGAAAGTCATCTTTTGTCTTATCATATACACAAACACCACGATCCCGGGTACCGATCCAGATATTGTTTTTACTGTCTTTATATAAAGTATTTATCGCCTGATCGTATCTTCTTTTTAGTGAATCCGATTTTCCTTCGTTTTCCAATTGATAATGTCTGAATGTATTATCATTCGTATTAAGAACAGAGAGGCCCTGGTGCGTTCCGGCCCAGATCAGGTTCCCGGCAGGCTGCACACTTTCCACTATATGATCAAAAAGTGAATAGCGCAATTCGTTGCCTTCTCCAAAAACCTTTACCTGCGACCCATCAAACCGGCAGAGGCCCCTGGCTGTTGCCATCCACACAAATCCATCATCTCCTTTTTTTATCGAAGAAATTGCATTAATTGGCAAACCCTGTTCTTTTGTAATAACAACTGGCTTCTCAAGTTTGAATTGCGAATAACAAACCCCTTTGGCAACGATGCTGAGCCAAATAAAAGCTGAGATATGTCTGAAGTATTTCATTTGAGCGGCCAATGGAAGAAATAATTTACACCATTTTTTGCAATCCCTTTTTAACCTGGTTAGCAAATAACTTAATTCCGTTGTTTTTCACAATAGAAGTTGATTGGATTGACAGGTCTGCTGAGCGGCTTTCCGTTCCTCTTGAGCCCGTTCTTCGTTTTATTTAGTTTCCCCATCCGTCAACGCAGGATTTTACTCTCTCAAAAAAACCGTCGGTTGAAGAATAAATCTTCTCTGTTCGCTAATCACCGACTCTTGTCAGGGATGTGATGATGTAACCTTGTGTCTTAATAAGATCAACTGCAGCTTTTTCTGCGACGCTTTTTAATCCTGCCTGAAAAGATATTTTAAACAACTTAAACCGAAAAACATGCAACAAACAACTGTAATGCTTAATGGTGTTGACCTGGGGAAATTAGCGGACAGTATCCAGGCAATTTCTGCTGACCCCGCGTTGGCAAAATTTAATTTCAGCTTAGACAACCAATGGGTCGATGGTGGATACAATCAATCAGCCATTAGCAATTTCTATGGTGTTGGAAAAATTCACAAACGTGAAACCCCTTTTATCCTTGCCAATGATGAGCCCGAAGTATTGCTCGGTAATGACAACGCCCCTAACCCTGTGGAATTTGTTTTACATGCTCTTGCCGGGTGCTTAACAACGTCAATGGTCTACCACGCTGCAGCCCGTGGCTATAACGTTAAAAGAGTAACAACTTCAGTAGAAGGAGATCTTGATCTTCGTGGCTTTTTAGGTATTGACTCTTCGGTTCGCAAGGGGTACAATAATATAAAGGTAAGCTTCGACATCCAGGGCAATTTTACTGAAGAAGAAAAGCTCGAGATACTAAATCTCACTTCCTTTTCATCGGTACTGGATATTGTTACGAATGGTGTACCGGTCAAAATATGTTTGGGCTCCAAACAAAATGCTGAGCTAATCGATTGTTAAACCCTTGGATGATTTAATTCAGCCCATCAACCCATCTGCCCGCAGGCAGACGATAACCTTATCAACAATGAAAAAAAAGTTTTTCATATTTATCCTTTTGGCCATTATGGTCACGTCGGTATTCTCCCAGGCAAATTCAACCGGTACGCTGGTAAAAAAGATCAGCGTTAAAAATTTTAACCGGCTGATCATCAGGAGCAATTTAAACGTTATGCTGACCGACGTGCCATCAGAAGATTCAATACGAATTGAGGGCAGTAAAAAATTTATCGAAAAAGTAAGGATCATCCAGGCTGGGAGGGAATTAACCGTAAGATCAAAAAGTTTTACAGACCTCGCAAGAA
>DASVAM010000177.1:0-2000 GCA_036376375.1 Chitinophagaceae bacterium | reverse complement strand
GCTCCCCGTTTTGGTAATTGCAATTTTTGCTTACCTGCTTTTTACCGGCTTAAATATTTATGGGGTAAAAGCTGCTGCAACTTTTGAACTGACAATTACCATTCTTGCCGTGGCTGAATTATTATTGTTTAGTGGTATCACATTGCCACATCTTGAAATAAAGAACTTGCAACAGAATGCCTTCCCGCACGGATGGCAGGGGGTATTTGCTGCGATTCCATTCGCTATCTGGTTTTTCCTGGCAATTGAAGGAGTGGCGAATGTCGCTGAAGAGGCTATCAATCCGCAACGAACCATGTTGGTAGGATTTGGTTCGGCGATCGTGACGCTGGTTATCTTATGTATTCTTACATTTATTAGTTCTGTTGGAGTTGCGGGCTGGGAAGCAATTGTATATAAACCTGACGGCTCTGCTTCTGATTCTCCGTTGCCATTGGCATTAAATAAAATTGTAGGAGGGAACAATATACTTTATCATTTGCTGATCACAGTCGGGTTATTTGGATTGATCGCATCTTTTCACGGGATTATTCTGGCGGCGGGAAGATCAAGCTTTGAATTTGGCAGAGTAAAAATGGCCCCTGCTTTTATTGGTAAAATTCATCCCCGTTTTCAAACGCCCGCCAATGCACTTCTGATCAATATGGCCATCGGTATCATCGCTTTACTCACCGGTAAAACCGCGGAGATAATCACGATATCTGTTTTTGGTGCGTTAACTTTATATATCGTGTCAATGATAGCTTTATTGCGATTAAGAAAAAAAGAACCAGGTCTTGAGCGGCCGTTCAAAGTGCCGGTGTACCCGTTATTTCCTGTTATCGCTTTGCTGATTGCCGTTGTATCATTGGTGGCGATGACGATCTATAATTTGAAATTGGCATTCGTTTATTTTTTGTTGACAGGTATTTGTTTTGTTGCATTCAGATTATTCCGGGAAAAGCAATCACGATAAAATTTTTTTATGACCACGAAAGAGATCATTCAATACGTAAAACAACATCCTTCGGGAAAGGTGAAGATCGCTGTTGCAGATATTGATGGAATATTAAGGGGGAAATATATTTCAGTTGAAAAGTTTCTGTCTGTAATTGATTCCAACATGGGTTTTTGTAACGTTGTTTTTGGTTGGGATGCAAATGATGCGGCCTATGATAACGGAACTTATACCGGCTGGCATACCGGATATCCTGATGCGCCTGCAAAAATTGATCTTTCAACATTCAGAAAAATTCCCTGGGAAAATGATGTTCCTTTCTTTCTGGGTGAAATAACTGATGAAAAAGGAAAACCTGCTTTTGTATGTCCAAGGCAATTGGTAAAAAAGGTTTTGACCGATGCCAATGAAATGGGATTCAATCCGGTGTTTTCACAAGAGTTTGAGTGGTTCAATTTTGCGGAAACTCCACAAACTGCAAATGAGAAACAGTTTAAAAATCTTACACCCTTAACGCCGGGAATGTTTGGCTATTCCATTCTGAGAACTTCTGTGGAGAATCCTTTTTTCACAGCGTTGTTTGATCAGTTAAAGAAGTTTGATATTCCTCTTGAGGGCCTTCATACTGAAACCGGTCCGGGTACTTATGAAGCGGCAATAACATATTCGGATATCACAGATGCAGCCGATCGGGCGGTGTTATTTAAGACGGCTGTAAAAGAAATTGCTTATCAGTTTGGGATCATGGCAACTTTCATGGCAAAGATCAATGAAAATTTGCCCGGTTGCGGCGGACATGTTCATCAAAGTTTGTGGGATAAGAAATTGTCCAAAAATCTTTTTTACGATGAAAAAGATAAACTGAAGGTAAGCGGTCTTATGAAAAGTTATATAGCCGGGCAGCTCCACTGTTTGCCGCATATGTTACCCATGTATGCTCCTGTGATCAATAGTTATAAGAGATTGGTGGAAGGTGCCTGGGCACCTACAACACTTACCTGGGGAATCGATAACAGGACGGTGGCATTACGGGTATTGAATAACAGTAGCAAATCCTGTCGTT
>DASVAM010000173.1:0-2739 GCA_036376375.1 Chitinophagaceae bacterium | reverse complement strand
AATGCGGAAGATCCGCGTTTTTCAAAAAGATGCTTATATCGGCATCGATTTTCTGAATAAAAAATCTGAGATCATAAAATTAAAAGACCAGGAAACAGATGACGCAAATGTTTTCACTTTTGATATTGAAACAGTAAGTGGAAAAAAAAGCATTGCCATATCAAATCCTCAGATACCGGAAGTAAATGCCATCAAGAAGGAGTTGGAAGAATTTAAAAATGCGATCGAGAAAAACACAAGAACTATTGTTTCTGAAATTGATGGATTGATGGCCATGGATGTGGCCCACCAGATTTTACAAAAGATAGGTAATAATGTGATCACCCGCTGATGAAGCACACCAAACCCATTCATATTGCCTGGTATGTATTCTCTGATTTTTTAATGGCCTCCCTGGCATGGGGTATCATGTATTTTCTGCGGAAATATTTTTTGGGTCTCACGGTGAGTGAAAATGGCGAATTAGCGGTCGATGACAATTTTTGGTTGGGTATCACACTTGTTCCATTGGGCTGGGTGATTCTTTATACATTGGTTGGCTCCTATCGTTCTTTATATAAGAAATCGAAGCTGCAGGAGATAACAACCGTCTTTACCTGCTGCCTGATCGGTACGGCATTTCTTTATTTCGCCATCATCCTCAACGACATCCAGGATGATCATGTTTCTTATAGATATTACTATATTGCTTTTTTTACGTTGCTGGGTATTCATTTGTTATTGACCATCATGGGTCGCATAATTATTTTGAATTTAACAGAAAAACAACTGAAATCAGGCAGGATATACTTCAATACGCTAATGATCGGCAATGATGAAACAGCAATCAAGATTTTTAATGACACCAAAAAAAGTTTTCATAATACGGGCTACCGTTATATTGGCTTCCTGTCCGCTGCCGTAAATGGCAACCACGGTATCAAAAATTATATGCCTGAACTGGGTCATGTTGATCAACTCGAAAAAGTCATTGATGAAAATAATGTAAAACAAGTGGTGATCGCTTTGGAAAAATCCGAACAAGCCGGCATGGAAAATATTATTGATCGTTTAAGTGAAAAAGATGTGGAGATCAAGATCCTTCCCAACACATTGGATATTTTATCCGGTTCGGTAAAAACAAGTAATGTATTCGGCGCGGTTCTCATCGACTTGCACACTGGCTTAATGCCGGCCTGGCAACAAAATATCAAACAGGTACTTGATATCCTGATAGCAGTTTTTTTTCTTATTGCGTTGTCGCCTTTGCTTCTCTATATTGCTATCAGGGTAAAACTATCTTCAAAAGGCCCCGTAATCTTCCGGCAGGAACGGGTTGGCTATAAGGGAAAACCTTTTATGATGTATAAGTTCCGGTCAATGATCATGGATGCAGAAAAAGAAGGGCCATCTCTTTCATCCGAGAGGGATCCACGTATCACCAGATGGGGAAAGACCATGCGAAAATGGAGAATAGACGAGCTTCCACAGCTATGGAATATTATCAAAGGAGAAATGAGTCTGGTGGGGCCGAGACCAGAAAGAAAATTTTATATCGACCAGGTCGTTGCAAGATCCCCTTACTATAAATATTTATTGAAAGTGAAACCGGGACTTACAAGCTGGGGTATGGTACAATTTGGTTACGCAGAAAACGTTGAAGAAATGATCGAACGCAGCAAGTTCGACCTGCTTTATATCGAAAATATTTCACTCGCCCTCGATATTAAGATCATGATACATACGTTGAGAATAATTTTCCTTGGTAAAGGCAAATAAGGCACAATTGACAATATGCAATTGGCAATTGACAATTTGTTTTATACTTTTGAGAAACGATATATCCCATTGAAAAAACTTTTCCTTTTTACCGTTACTCTTTGCTTATTGTCTATTGCAAATTGCCAATTGAACTACTGGCAGCAACAGGTCGACTACACCATTGACGTTACACTCAACGACAAGGATCATGCGTTAGATGGATTTGAAAAGATCGAGTACTTCAATAATTCTCCTGATACGTTAAGGTTCATTTGGTTTCATGTATGGCCAAATGCGTATAAAAATGATAAAACTGCGTTTACCGATCAATCCCTCGAAAATGGCAGTACCACGTTCTATTTTTCAAAAAAGGAAGATCGCGGATATATCAATAAACTTGAATTCAAAGTAAATAATCAAACGGCTTCAACTGAAGATCATCCGCAACATATCGATATCATCAAACTTGTTTTGCCGTCTCCCCTGCCGCCAGGAGAAAAAATAGTCATCACAACGCCCTATCATGTAAAACTACCCTACAATTTTTCCCGCGGTGGACATGACGGTGAAACTTACCAGGCAACTCAATGGTATCCCAAACCGGCCGTTTATGATCACAAAGGCTGGCATCCGATTCCTTATCTTGACCAGGGAGAATTTTACAGCGAGTTTGGAAATTTTGATGTTCGAATCACATTACCCAAAAACTATGTGGTGGCTGCCACCGGCGACCTCCAAAATGAAGATGAAAAAAGTTGGTTGCTGACGAGGTCGGCATTTACATGGGAACCACAAAAAGAAAAAATAAAAACCAGGTACGGTCAAACCCAAACAAAAACTCATTTATATCCCGCGTCATCTTCAGAATTAAAGACATTAAGATATGTTCAGAATAATGTGCATGACTTCGCCTGGTTTGCTGATAAGCGTTTTATTGTAAAACATGATACTTGCAAGCTTGCTTCAGGAAAAATTATCGATGTCTATTCATTCTTTACA
>DASVAM010000167.1:0-4861 GCA_036376375.1 Chitinophagaceae bacterium | reverse complement strand
AAAGTGAACATCACTTTTTCGGAAAATCGATGACGTAATAAGATTGCTACATCACCCGTATTATACCTTGCGCGGTAATACCTGAATTCACCGGGTTTGGATTTATCATAAATTGAATTGGCTCCATAACCAAAAAAATTGGTAATATTCGGCGCTTTAATATCCAGGTATGTTAACAGGTCAGTTTTCTTTCCAAATACGCTATAATATTCCGCTGCATATCTAAATTCAAAAGCTTTGGTAGCAATAGCGTGGGCAAACCCAATGTCGTGCATGTTCTTATACGGAGTTTTGCGAAAGCCCTGGTTAATAAATTTTACTGAAGCCCCAAGGATCACTCCATCATCGGAATTATAGTTAGCCAATATCGATGGTATTACCTGATTATACTTATAGTCTAACCGGTCGTAGTAGTTTACGATCGTATCATTTGCCGTTTTATTTTTAAGATCACCCGTTAATTTATTATTCTCACTCTTCTTATCATATACAATATTGCCACCCCCTGCACCAGTATTATCAAACAGGTCTTCGCCATCTCCGCCAATCATCCGGATCTTTATTTTATCATTATTCCCTTTTATTGAAAATTTATCTTCTCCCCCCAGGGAATAAAGTCTTAGCTCTTCTGTGTCTTCAGGATCAAATGTCCGGTCATACATTTTTGTCGATTGTTCCCCTTCTTTGGTGATCTTGTACACCTGGAGCAAAACAGAACCATCATCATTCCTGGTGATATCAAATAATTCTTTCTTATCGCTACCTGCAATGCTGACAATTTCAGCAAGGAAGTGATAATATTCCATTACCTCTGCCGCAAGATATTTGCGACGTTCCTTTAATGTATTAATTATCTTGTCCCCAGAGATCGATCTTATTTCCTTCGGCTGCTCGTTGACGGCTCTTTCAATCACTTCATCTGTCATTTTGGGAATAAATTCGTCCACTTCTTTTTTCCAGTCTTGTTCATTGAGTTCTGTCAGAAAAAAACGGTCAAAATTCCTGGCGGCAAAATTGAACCGGTTAATGTTTTTGGATTTGGGTTTGAATCCTTCAAGCTGTGGAGCAACCCAGGGCCATTTTGCCATGCCTGGCACCACACCCTGGTTGATGAAAAACGCCTGGTCCCTGTCTCTTGGTATTGGATAATATGTTTTACCCTTGTCTTTATCAATAATACCCCACTGCCACTGATCTTCATGCCGGTCGAAGTCCATGATAAAAAGATCCAGTATCCTGGCCCGGAGAACTGCCCGTTGATCAACATTGTCATCATTGTCTTCTTTTAATTTCATCGCCACATCATAGCTGTCTTCTCCTTTCTTCACCGACTCGGGCAATCGTTCTTCAAAATAGGCAAGCTGATTTTTAAATTCATCTCTGAACTCGCCCAATAGGGGATCATCGGGTATATAAACCAGCTTTACTTTGTTATAAGGAACACCCGCCGCCTCCGACAATACAGGTATTGATAAAGCGGCATAGGGATAGGATGCAGAAACACCGTCTGCAACCAGGTCTTCGGCGGCCTGGCTTTGGAGCTCAGCTGGTAATGTTTTCGCTGTTATAAATTTTTCGATCAGGCGAAGTGAGTATTGTCTCCCGGTTGGATCTTCTACACGCAATGTCTTTGATTGCTTACCACCACCCATTTTTACTGGTTTCAAACCTCCTTTTTCTGTCGCGAGGTTTATGATGGGGGCTTTTACCGGGGTCAGCCATTCTTGCCGGTAGTTGGCACCTCTCCAAAACCGGCGGGAGCCATCGTTCTTAAATTTTGTGGAACCGGGTGCCGATGCAGAATCCTGTGCCGCAACGGGGACCACAATGTCCGTTATTAGAAATAAAAAAAATGCCAGGGTAAGCAGATAGTTGCGCTTCATAAACAATATTTAAGTGGTAAAGACAGTTGGTATACAAATTTAAATATAGATGATTTTATCCAAACAAATAGAAGCCGGCCAGCGCTACAACTTTAAGATATTGGATGATGTGTTGAATCCATTTGTAAAGGTGATCTGTGTCAATGTGCACGAACTTTTTACGTAACTTACCTGTTTTTAATCAAGCCTTGAAAATACCGGTGGTGAACGCCAGTTTTTACTAATTCAGTTGATCAGCGGCACGGTTTTTTAAGTAGATTTTTAACGGATTGCAATAAGAACAATCATTTCATGCAACCCCTTAAACCAGGCTCAATATTTATAATGGCAATGAAAAAAAATTCCGGGCTTTACTTTTTCTTATTTTTTTGCTTTCAAACTTCACTGACGGCTCAAACGGATACGATTAGTCAACGTATTGTACTTATAGGGGACGCTGGTGAACTTACAAATGGCAGGCACCCCGTAGTTGAAGCGATAAAACAGTCTATCAAGCTTGATAAAAAAACCACCGTACTTTATCTTGGAGACAATTTATATGATACCGGCCTTCCGGATGACCAGTCGGCCCAATACCAGGCCGCTAAAGCGGTTTTAGATTCTCAATTATCAGTTGTGGAAAACACACCCGCCCGTGTGATCATGATCCCCGGCAATCATGACTGGAAAAATGGAGGACGGGACGGATATGCAGCAATTATTCGTGAGCAGGTGTATGTTGACCTGTTGAATAAACCCAATGTCCAATTTTTTCCCAAGGATGGTTGCCCTGGCCCTGTAGAAATTCCTCTTGGAGATGATGTGGTGGTGGTGATCTTCGATAGTCAGTGGTGGATACATCCTTATGACAAGCCGGGTATAGAGTCTGATTGCGATTGTAAAACGCCGGAGGAGCTATTGATACAGATCGAGGATATTGTTACCCGCAATTCAAAAAAACTGGTATTGCTTGCCTGTCATCATCCTTTTAAAAGCTACAGCGTGCATGGTGGCAACTTCAAATTAAAGCAACATATTTTTCCGTTGACCGACATTAAAAAAACATTATATGTACCGCTGCCTGTTATAGGGTCTGTTTATCCAATTGCAAGAAGTGTGTTCGGCACTCCGCAGGACCTTAGTCATCCGAATTATGAAAACATGATAAATCAGGTAACTACTGTGGTAAAATCGCATCCCCACCCGGTTTTTGTAGCTGGACATGATCATGGTTTGCAAATGATCCAGGACAGCAACCTTAATTATATTGTGAGTGGTGGAGGCTGTAAGATAAACCGGGTTTCACAGGGGAAGAATAGTCTTTATGCTGAATCTGTGAGGGGATTTGCGGTCATGGAAGTATCGACAAACAAAAATGTGACTGTTTCTTTTTATACCGTTACCGATTCTGTAAGAAATTCTTTTGGAACTACATTACTGAACTTTTCTTCTCTACCCGAACCAACTGGCGATTCCGCTATACAAAGGGACGTTAATATCCCTAATATAAAATACAAGGACACCATAAACATTTCTGCCAGTGAACGTCACCACCCGATAAAAGGATTCAAAGAGTTTATGTTAGGTCAAAACTATCGCAAGGAATGGTCAACACCTGTAAACATGAAAGTTTTTAATATCAACAAAGAAAAAGGAGGTTTTACTGCAACGGGATTAGGTGGTGGGAAAGAAACCAAGACACTACGCCTGAAAGATAAGAACGGGAGAGAGTGGATACTGCGTTCAGTGGAAAAAGTTCCCACAGCAGCTTTGCCTGTAGAGTTCGGGGGAACAATAGCCCCGGATCTTGTAAGGGAGTTCTCCTCTGCATCACATCCTTATGCCGCTCTTACCGTTCCTGCACTTGCAAAACCATTGGATATTATCGTGCCGCAGCCCGAGTTATTCTTTGTACCCGATGATCCTGCACTTGGATTTTACCGCCCCTATTTTGCCAGTACGATTTGTATGCTGGAAGACAGGGATGCTTCTCTTGACGCTTCTGATACAAGAAGTACAGCAAAGGTATTTGACAAGCTGATCGATGAGAACGATCATCGTGTT
The DNA here is from genome assembly GCA_036376375.1 of Chitinophagaceae bacterium. Lineage (GTDB taxonomy): Bacteria > Bacteroidota > Bacteroidia > Chitinophagales > Chitinophagaceae > VBAS01. Next base: position 935 of record DASVAM010000167.1, on the reverse strand, counting down.
GATCAGCTTACCGTATTAAGGGCACGATTGCTTGATATGATCATTGGAGATTTTGATCGTCATTTTGATCAATGGAAATGGATCACCACGGATACCGGTAAAGGGAAATTATATTTTCCCATGCCCCGTGACCGGGACCAGGCATTTTTTTATTCTGATGGTCAGTTATTAAAAAGAAGCAGCAAGAAACTTTTACCTTTTCTGGTTGGTTTCAGACATGACATCCCGCAGGTAAACTGGTTCAATTATGCTGCAAGAGATTTTGACAGGTTGTTTCTTACAGATCTTGATGAAGAAGAATGGAAAAAAACGATTGCACAGGTCCAGGAAAAACTTACCGACAGCGTGATCGTGGCAGCGGTAAAAAAATTACCTCCTGAGATCTATCCTATCGATGGCAAGACCATTACTAATAAACTTATGGACCGCCGGAATGCATTGACAGAAGCGGGAATAACGTATTACCGTTTTCTTTCCAGAGAAGTGAATGTGGTAGGAAGCAATCAACAGGAATATTTCAGGGTAAGTAATCATGGCAATGGCCTGCAGGTAAGAGTGTATGCAAAGGACCGCCGCAACGATACGAGCTTTATGATGTACAACAGGATCTTTGAACCAGCCAATACCCGTGAAATAAGATTGTACGGACTTGGTAATAATGACGTCTTTGAAATTGATGAAAATGCAGAATCCAGAATTAAATTAAGGATCATCGGGGGAAAGGGAGAGGATACATTTAATATAAAGGGCAAAATAAAAAACCTGATCTATGACATGAGCACTGACAGCAATTACATTCAAAATATGAGTAATACCAGGAATCGTTTCTCAAAAGACCCACCGGTAAATTCTTACAGCATTCTTGGTTATAAATATAATACCAGTGAATTTCCAAGAATTCAATTTGGTGCTAACTCGGATGATGGTTTCATAGC
>DASVAM010000595.1:0-3168 GCA_036376375.1 Chitinophagaceae bacterium | reverse complement strand
CTTGCATAAGCACTCAGACTTTCTGCATAACGTCGCTGACCTTCTGCGTATAACGTGTCAATAGTGAGAGAAGATTTGCCCGAACCAGACACCCCCGTAACCACGATAAGTTTGTTTCTTGGGATTTCAAGACTGATATTTTTGAGATTGTGCACCCGCGCCCCGCGAATAAAAATAACATCGGTACCGGGTACTTTTACCCTATTTGTAAAGGAGTTTTTCGATTTTGTGGTTTGCATGGAAGGGTCACAAATTTACGCTGAGCCATTAGAAATCAATACAATCATTAACATTTCATTAAAAAAAAATAACCCGATATTCTTCATCCGATAGTTGATGGATGTACTTTTTCTATTAATTTTATTGTCCGATTAAAAATTAACCGGCCACCATAAAAAATTCTCGCCTATAGACTCTACTACTTCTACACTGATTTTTTCCTGACTGATCCGTCTTTAGTGAAAACCAAAACCAATATCTAAACTACCAAAATGCCGTTTATGAAAGCCTTTGCAAAAAAAACTGACAACGACCTCATTCAACTATTTGTTGAAGGAAACACCGAAGCTTTGGAAATCCTTGTGCTCCGCCATAAGGACAAGCTTTACACATCCATTTTATTTTTAGTGAAGGACAAATACCTTGCTGAAGATATTTTCCAGGATGTTTTTATCCGTATTATCGATACAATGCGCAGCGGGAGATATACCGAAGAAGGTAAATTTCTTCCATGGGCAATGCGTATTGCACACAACCTTTGTGTAGACCATTTCCGTAAAGTAAAAAGAACGCCTACCATTAAGAATGGTGATGACAAAGACATTTTTGAAGTGATCAATTTTTCTGAAGACAGCGCCGAAAGTAAAATGATGAAACGTCAAAGTCACGACCGTGTTCGTGAAATGCTCGACCGCCTTCCGGAAGATCAGCGTGAAGTGATCATACTTCGCCATTATGCCGATATGAGCTTTAAAGAAATTGCATCGATGACCAATTGCAGTATCAATACTGCGCTGGGTCGTATGCGCTATGGTCTTATCAACCTCCGCAAGTTGATGATGCAAAAACAAATTGCACTATAAAAAACCCCAAGCCCTTGTCATTCTGTATCTCCCATCAGCTTTTGTGAATTTTCACCTTGCCATACCTGGTAGGTTTTTACAGAATGACACCTAATTAAAAACCCTTCTTGAAATAAGAAGGGTTTTTGTTGTTTATTTATTCATCTCTTTATGAGCATTTATTCCACACTGAAGCCATTCGACAAACTCACCGGCGTCGGGAGTATAATACTTCGTTTTTGTCAAAGCCACCTGTTCTGCAGAAATAATGGCATATTGCGGCTGTGACACAGCTCCAAAATTTCGTGTTTGAAATGTTGCCCATTTATCGCCGACCGTTATGATTGGCTTTTCAGTGCCATCTGGCGTTTTATAAATTGTCTGTTCGGTAAGCGGTAGTTTTGTCCTCTCATCGACATATAATGAAACCACCACGAATTCATTTCTCATCAGGCTATCGACGGTCTTGTCTTTCCATACCTTGTCTTCCATTCTCCTGCAGTTAGCGCAGTTCCACCCGGTAAAATCGATCAACACGGGTTTATTTTCAGCCTTCGCTATTGCCAAAGCCTTATTGTAATCTCTTATCGGCTCATACTTTTCAACACAGTTTACCGGGTGCTTGTATATAGTATAGCACAGCGGTGGTGGCACACCACTAATTAATTTCAGATTTGCTGATTCGGTATTTGTAACTCCGGGTATGAGATAAATCCCTATTGCAGTAAAAAGAAAAACAAAGAATACCCGCGCAAATGACATTTTAATTCTGCCACCGTGCGGGAACTTTATTTTGCCCAATAAATATAAAACCGTCAGAAATGAAATGATCACCCACAAACCAATAAATATTTCTCTTTTCAAAAAGCCCCATTGCTGAACGAGGTCCGCATTTGAAAAAAACTTAACAGCTAACGCAAGTTCTACAAATCCTAAAACAACTTTCAGGTCGGTCATCCAACCGCCGGATTTAGGTAATAAATGAAGCCAACGCGGGAACATCGCAAACAATGCAAATGGTAAGCCGATCGCTACACCGAAACCAGCCGCACCTGCAGTAAGCGGCCAGGCACCTTGTTCTGCAACACCAACGAGTAGTGTACCGAAAATGGGACCGGTGCAGGAAAAAGATACAATAGCCAAAGTGGCGGCCATGAAGAATATGCCCCATATATTTCCGTGGCCGGATTTTGAATCCATTTTATTGGCCAGGCCTGCCGGAAGACCGATCTCAAAAAAGCCAAAGAATGATATTGCAAACACGACAAAGATGACAAAGAACAAAAGATTCAGCCACATGTTGGTCGAGATGTTATTGAATATCTCCGGGCTTATTGATTTGTTGGCTATATGAAATGGAATCGTGATAGCCACATAGATCAGAAAAATGAATAATCCGTACAATGCTGCATTTGTGATTGCTTTTTTTCTTGCATGGGATTTCTTCGTAAAAAAAGAAACGGTGACAGGGATCATTGGAAAAACACAGGGAGTGAGCAAAGCGATAAGACCTCCCGCAAACCCCAATAAAAAAATGCCCAATATGCTTTTATCGGCGGTACCGTCATCACCACAGGGAGTTACCGGGTTTTTTATATCGATCGACGGCACATCGATAGTAGTAGTGGTTTCGACACCTCCCTCCAATTCCACATTGAAGTTCATAAATTCGGGATTGAAGGCGTCATCCTTTCCGAAGAAATAGGAAAGACTACCCTGCAGCTTTGCCGGCACCTTTCCCATAATTGAGATCGGTATTTTCCATTCAGTTTTTCCCTCGTAGACTTTTACAGTTTCTTCAAAAATCGGGCTCACAAAAGTTTTAGAACTGCCCTCATCTGAAAATCCATTGTCAACGATGATCCCTGAATCAGGGAATTTCAGATCAACTGTTTTTACTCCACCCAAATCCTGGTTAGGAGCATATAGTTGCCATCCATGAGTATTGTCTGTTGAAAACACCAGTTCATATTTGCCTTCCGCGATCTTTTTGCTTTTATAATTCCATTTATATACAGCGCTATCCTGCGAATAGGATGCAATCGAAATGAAAAGAAGAAGACAACTTAAAATTCGTTTAAGGATATTCCACATAGCGAGTTGAAAA
>DASVAM010000117.1:0-13294 GCA_036376375.1 Chitinophagaceae bacterium | reverse complement strand
GATGCTATTTTTTCAAAAATTGTTGAGGCACTAAAACGTGAGGGTATTTCAAGGATCAATGGACCAGTTACTTCATATAATAATTATTTCGAGTCTGTTTATATCCCTTCAGGCTGGATTTGGGAAGATATTGGAAATTATTATGGGGCGGGTGCAGGAAATATTAATTGGAAAGAAAATCAATTTGATCTGTTGTTAAAGCCGGGAAAGAATATCGGGGACAGTGTAATTATTGTTACTGAATCTAATGCGGCTTATAGGTATATAAACGAATTGAAAACCGCGGGGAAGAATAGCGGGGACAATGCATATATTTATTTTAATCCCTCCGTTGCAATGGTCACTGTCAGAGGCACGGTCCCTTGTTGCGTAGAGTTTTTCAAAATATCCGGTTCAGAACCCAATCCTGCATCGAATGTAGTTGAGGAACTGAGGCAGCATTTGAACAAAGAAAATATTTCAACATTAAATATGTCAATGACAAGTTTTACTAAAGATAAAGCCGGGCGGAAGTCTAAATTCAAATATACTCATTACTCACCCTCCCTCGACTCCATCATCTATTGGTTCAATAAAAAAAGCATCAATCTCTATGGTGAGGCATTGATAAAAACATTTGCTTACGAAAAGAATGGCTTTGGCTCAACTGACAGTGGTGTTGTTATCGTAAAAAATTTCTGGAAAGAAAAGGGGTTGGATAAAAATGAATTGAATATCGTTGATGGTTCTGGTCTTTCACCGCTGAATCGTGTTACCACACATTCACAAGTTGAGATTTTAAAATATGCAAGAACTAAAGACTGGTTTTCCTATTTTAAAAACTCCCTGCCGGAATACAATGGAATGAGTATGAAGAGCGGGACTATCCGCGGGGTAAAAGGGTTTTGCGGTTATCACAAAGCAAAGAATGGGAAGGAGTATATTTTTTCTTTTTTGGTCAATAATTATAATGGCTCAGCGTCAGCATTGGTCAATAAAATGTACAAGGTGCTGGATAATCTTAAATAAACACTCAGTTATTCAACTTAACTTCAAACTTCAAACCTCTATTATGGGCGAACAAAACCTAAAAACCCATCGTCGTTATATTGTTATGTGGCACTGGGTTACCGGTGGTGCTATAGTGCTGGTATTGACAGGCAGTATTATCACATTCGTCCATTCTGATGGAAATCTTCGTCATGCATCGCTGATGTTGATCCTTATTTCCCTGATATTGGTAAGTCTGTTTTGGTTTGCACGCCGTTTTGCGTTAAAAGCACAGGACCGGGCCATTCGTGCCGAAGAGAACTTTCGCCATTTTATGCTGACTGGAAAACCACTTGATAACCGGTTGCGAATGTCACAAATTGTTGCATTACGTTTTGCATCTGATGAGGAGTTTCCGTCTTTAGCAAAGAGGGCCGTTGATGAGAAATTGAGATCCAATCAAATAAAGGCATCAATCAAAAACTGGCGGCCTGACTACAACAGGGTTTAAAAGAACCTAATAATTGACAGATCTAAAAAGAAGGGTGCCGCAAACGATCCGATCCAGACCACCAATATTAAAAACTTTCCAGTCAGCGATAGATCCTGAATAATGCTTCTTTGTAAAAGCCCCTGGATTGTTGTAATAATCTGTTCTTCTTTTGCTGAGATTTCATAAGGTGGTGAAGGGGCTACATCTTTGAACTGCGGATAATGTCTTATGACTGCATTTCGCAATGCCCAATATTCTTCCGGCGTCAGATCTTCATAACTTTTCATCAGGTTGATGCCCTCGGCTTCTATCTTTTTTTCAAATCGTTCATGTCGCAGATCACCGACCATACGGGAGATCATCATAAAAGGAAATAATAGTATTGGATAAAATCCGGTACTAATGGCTACCCAACTCATCAAGCCGGCGGAGATAATTACGAATAATTTTGAAAGAATATTATAATCATCAAGAAATAGTCGGTGAAGCAACTGTCCGCCATCAAGCGGATAAACGGGTAATAAGTTAAGCAGGTTAAGAAATATCAGCATCAATGCGATCGTATCAAAAAAGTAAATACCTGTTGACGTAGCTATAAAATGGGATAACAAACCAAGAATAATCCCCGGTACGGGACCGGCCAGTAATATTATGGCCGATTGTTTTTGTGATACTTCTTGTTTGGTCCCCGAAACATAAGCCCCCATTAATGGAATAAAAAAAATGCCAAGCTCTTTGTACTTATAAAATTTCATTGCCAGGAAATGCCCCATTTCATGAAAGACAACCACCGCTGTTAATGCGATCACCCAGGCCCAGCCTTTTCCAAAGAAATAATAACCTAAAACAAGAAATAGAGCAAGGCTCACGATAGTCCTCAGCCACACATTTGCCTTATTCTTTGGCTCTTCTAATTCCGGCTTGGGAATTTCTGCAGGTATTTCACCAGGTATGGGAATGGGTTGGTCCATTTATTTGGTTATTGAAAATAACGTTCCAATTTTTTCTTTAGTGCTTCCGGCATCGTGGTTCTCTTCATCTCGTTCTTCTCCATAAAATATAAAATGATCTTGCCGGCACAAAGCAATTCCTCCTTTTCGTTATAAACTTCCTGGTGAAACTCAATTTTGTGATGCAGAGGGAGTTCCTTTAATGAAGTTTTGATCGTAAGAAGATCATCATATAATGCGGGCCGGAGATACCGGGCATGTGCATCTACTACGGGCATTACCACTCCTGTCTTTTCCATATCCGCGTAAGCGAACCCCAACTGACGAATTGATTCCACTCTGCCCACTTCAAAATATTGAAAAAAATTACCATGATACACGATACCCATCTGGTCAGTTTCGGCATAACGTACTCTTATCTTGGTTTCTGACGTAAACATGCTAAATATTACTTTCTATTTTTTCGCCGCCAATTTCATAGGATGGCTCGTCTTTCCCAAAAAATGCTGCGATATTCTTAGAAGTGATCAATAATATGACACTTATCATAAAACCGATCACAGCGTTCCAGAATTTAATTTTGCCCGTCCTCCACTCCTCCGGTGCAAAATCTGCACCCATTTGACCGAAGCCCGGGAAAGTACTTGCCATGTATTGAATAATGTCAGGTATCGTCTGCAGAAAAGAGCTTAAGCAAACCGCAATAATGATCACATGAAGTACCGCCACTTTACTCAGCCTTAAGTCAAGGGATTCCTGGTGATCACGGCAAATGAATCTGGCTAATGGTTTAATATTCCTGGCTAAAAGAAAAAATGCGATCGTATAAAATGCAAAAAACATGACAGTTGGTAAGATCGCCATGAACAGGTTTCGGCCGATACCTGTACCAAAACCAAATAACAGGCTTGTCAATAAAGTCAGCAACGACGTGATCATTTTGTATCCCATGATCAGCGCAGTTGCAACGATCCCTAATTCGACAAGTTGTAATTTTTTCATAAATGATTCTGTCGTCCTAAATCCCGGCGCCCGGCAAAGTAGTTAAAAATGTTTACCAATTTTATTTTCACCGATCCTTTTTGGACAACTCGCGATTGAAGTCGGGCAGTCACTATGAAATTGTTTTAGAATAAATTGTTAAACATCTATCAACATTTGACTTATCCACCGTTGTTTGGAATGATGTTTGGCACAGGTAAAAATAAATTGAATATTTGCAACGTTAAGTCACCATCGGTTTAAAGGACAATAATTATGAAGAATCGCGGCCTCGCTTTAGCAGCAACTGTTTTTTCAGTTTTCTCTCTCAATGCCCAGCAAACATTCATTTTTAAAGACCCGCAGGAAAAGTTTAAGGAAGCCAGGGAATATTATCAAAAAGAGCAATATAGCCTCGCTTATCCATTGTTCAAGGAATTGAAACAGGCAATTAAAGAGACCAATTATGTCAATGATGCATTGGTGACCCAGGAGATCAATTATTACACCACTGTTCTTGCATTAAAACAAAATGAGGGTCGTGCAGAAGAAACTGCTGTCGATTTTATCGCACTGGAAGAAAATAATGCCCGGGTACAACAAATGAATTTTCATCTTGGCGAGTATTATTATCGTCACCAGGATTTTGCCAATGCAACAAAATATTATGAGGACGCCGGCATTGCCAACTTGAGTAATCGTGAAATATCGGATATGAAATTTCACCAGGGCTATTCTTATTTCACTTTGCAAAAGTTCAACCAGGCAAAACCTCTTTTTAATTCCATCAGGCAGATCAGGGAAGATCCAAATTATATAGATGCGAATTACTATTATGGTTTCCTGGCTTTCCGGGATCGTAATTATAATGAGGCGTTGGAAAGTTTTAAAATAGTGGAAAATGAAAAGAACTATGAATCGGTTGTACCATATTACATAGCACAGATATATTACATCCAGGGTAAAAAAGATGAAGCGATCGCTTATGCTGAAAAAAAGATCAAAGGTGGGAATGCTCAATATTATGATCGTGAAATGAAGCTCATGTTAGGACACGGCTATTTCGAAAGAAAGGAATTTGATAAGGGCTTGCCTTACCTTGAAGATTATGTTGCAAAGGCGGATAAAGTGACAAGGGAAAATCTGTATGAGTTGTCATACAGTTACTATATGGCGGGTAAATATCCCAAAGCAATTAATGGGTTCAAACAATTAAGTGGAAAGGACGATTCATTGAGCCAGCATGCCATGTACCTGCTTGGTGATTCATATTTGAAAGTCGGTGAAAAGGCAAATGCGAGAAACGCTTTTTTGTTCTGCGCATCCAACAGCAGTAACAAAGCTCAAAAGGAAATTTCCAAATTTCAATATGCCAAGCTTTCTTATGAGCTCGGGTACCAGGATGAAGCTCTTAATAGCCTGAGTTCTTTCTTAGCGGACTATCCTAATTCAACGTATAATCCGGAAGCCAGAGACCTGATGGTGATGGTGCTGGCCAATACAAATAACTATAAGGATGCATTGGCATTGATGGAAGGGCTGAAAAATCCATCCGAAACCTCTAAGAAAACTTATCCGAGAATCTTATTTGGAAGGGCAGCTGAATTGATCAATGATGGAAATTTGCTGCAGGCAGATGCACTTTTAGATAAAGCACTGAAAGACCCTAATAATGCCGCCGTTCTTCCGCTCATCAACTTCTGGAAAGGAGAAATTGCGTACCGAACAGATAAACTTGATAACGCTATTAAGTACTATAATGCCTATTTGGATGCCGGGGCGCCGGCGACGGGAGAAGCAAATGCAAATACAATCCGCTATAATCTCGGGTATTGTTATTTACGAAAGGAAAATTATCCGGCAGCCTTAAAGTTTTTTGAGCAGGTTGGCAAAAATCCAGCATTAAATTCTGATGCACTTACGCAGGATGCTTACATACGCAACGCCGATTGTTATTTTATGAATCGCGATTATAATCGTGCAAAAGCCATGTATGATAATGTGATCAAACTTTCATGGCCGGCTGAAGATTATGCCACCTTCCAGGTAGCGATGATAGCCGGCGTAAAAAGCTCGAATGAAAAGATCAGTTTAATGAGTACAATGGCAAGAAAATTCCCTACATCCACTTTGGTGGGTGATGCAAACATGGAAATTGCCAACGCTTACCTCGCCGAAGAGCGTTTTCGTGAAGCGATCACGCCATTGAATAACGTATTAAAGCTTTCAACAAATAATAGTCTGAAGCCGCAAGCTCAACTAAAGCTTGCGATCGCGAACTATAATTTGAACAATACCCGTGAGGCGTTGACGCAATACAAGAATTTAGTACAGACATACCCCAATTCTCCCGAAGCCGAAGAAGCGCTTGGCAATATTAAGAGTATTTATGTGGAAGATGGAAAGCCTGACGAATATGCAAACTATATGCGGCAGATGGGTCGCCCGCTGGATGTCAGTACGGAAGATTCCCTCTCCTGGTCAGCTGCATTGACGCAATACCAAAGCGGAAACTCAAATGCTGCGTTGACCGCATTTAATAATTATATACAGCGTTTTCCGGATGGTGCTTATTCGCTGGATGCAAATTTTTACCGGGGAGAGATTTATTTTGAGAAAAAAGATTGGACCAACTCGCTTAGCGGGTACCAATATGTTGCTGAAAAATCACCCAATAAATTTGCTGAGAAAGCAATTTTACAGACGGCAAGAATTTATTTCTTTGAGCAAAAGAATTATGCGCAGGCCGAAAGTTATTATGCTCAATTAAAGCAGATCACCTCGTCCCAGGAAAACAGGTTGGAAGCAATGCGTGGACTGCTTCGAAGTCAATATCAGCTTCAGAAGTGGAGCCAGGCAGTTGAAAATGCAAACGAACTTGTAACCTTAAAAGGAAGCAGCACAGACGACAAGGCACTTGCCAACATGGCTATTGCAAAAGCATACCAGGTAAATGGCCAGCATGATCTTGCCATTGCAAATTTTAAATCGGTCGTTTCTTTGAATAAAGCAGCTCTTGCGGCGGAAGCAAGGTACGAGATTGCCAATAGCTGGTTTGCATTGAACAAATTGACCGATGCTGAAAAATCTGCTTTTGAAGTAATTAATAAATCTGGTTCTTATGATTTCTGGGTAACGAAATCATACATACTGTTGGGTGATATTTATTTCAGGCAAAAGGATTATTTCAATGCAAAAGCGACTTATCAAAGTATTGTTGATAATTCCATAGTTCCGGAATTTAAAAAAGAAGCACAGGAGAAATTGAACAGGGTAATAGAGGAAGAAGGGAAGAATAGTAAGGTTGGTAACAATTAAACGACAAAAAATTAATAATTAATAATTATTAATTAATAATAATGAAGAGTAAAATGAATATAAAAGCCACTATACTGCTGGGATTTGGAATTTTATCATTTGGGATTTCATACGCTCAGCAGGATACCTCGAAGAAAAAAGGAACTGTTGATATTACTTCAGCTTTTAAACCTGTGTTGAAAGAATCCGCTAAAATTAATTTTAATGCATCTCCTGCGGTAAATGATACGACGAAGCCAAAATTGAATTACGATATTCCGAATCAAAATTTGTTGTTTGGATATACACCAGGAAGTCTTCGTCCACTGGCATTGGATATTGATACAGGAGGCTATTGGGCTGTTAATAGTTATATCAAAGCAGGGTTTGGAAGTTTGAAAACTCCCTTTGTACAAACAGGTATTTCTTTTGGTGATGGGAAAACAGCCGGCCTGAATATATTTGCCAAACATATTTCTTCCTCGGGTAAAGAGCTTTACCAGGATTACCGCAATACAAATGTTGACCTGAAAGGTTTTTTCCAGACAAGAAAGAATATTGAGTGGGATGCACAGCTTGGCATGCGTCAGGATCGCTATTATAAATATGGTCTTGATCCGACGGTGACTTCGATTCCTCCAAAGGATTCGCTTGAACAGAATTTTCAAACCTGGAGAGGCGGACTGAGCTTTCATAATCTCCATAACACAGAGTTCGGACTTTCTTATTCTCCGGAAATCCTTATCAATGTATTCAATGATGGTTGGAAAAATAGTGAAAGCAACACCTACATAAATCTTCCGTTGCGAAAATCAGTAAGTCAGGCTTTGGCGGTTGAACTGGGGGCTACTTTCGACCTGACAAAATATAAACCCGACAATAAATCAGCGCAGGACAATACATTCTATTACATAACTCCGGCAGTTTTGTTCAAGACCCCAAAGGTTAGTGCACAGGTCAGTATACGGCCATCGTGGGACAATAAGGATTTTAAATTGTTTCCAAATATGTTGATCGAGGCCAGTACTGAAGACAAGCGATTTACTTTTAACGCCGGATGGACAGGTTTTATCAGGAGGACTTCCTATCAATACCTCGCGGGTCTTAATCCATATATCGAAGCACCAGGGGATTTGAAAAATACATGGATCATCGAAAGATTTGCGGGCTTTAAAGGATCGATTGGCGATCATTTTACCTATAATGCGAAGCTTGGATATAATACGTACAAGAATCAGCCACTTTTTGTAAATGATAATCCAACGCTGAATATTTATGACAATACTTTCAGAGTAATATATGAACCGGATATGGATGCCGTTCATTTTGGCGGTGAAATTGGATATACCGAACAGGAGAAATTTTCGGTGCTGGGAGGAATTACTCTTAATAAATACATGAATATTGAAGAAAATGAAAAGGCATACGGGCTGCTTCCGTTTGAAATGAAAGGTTCTGCAAGGGTACAGGTAGTAAAAGATCTATGGCTAAAAACTGACTTGTTTCTGTGGGATGGTGCACAATACAAAACACCCGCCGGTCAGTCTGCGCAATTGGACGGTTCGTTTGATCTGAATGCAGGTCTTGAATTTCGTATCACAAAAAATCTGAATCTCTGGGCACAGTTCAACAATATTTTAAATAGAGAGTATGAGCCATGGAAACTGTATAAGTCTTATGGCTTTAGTTTCCTTGGCGGCGTTATCTTCGCATTCGATCAGAAAACGAAATAATGCACGACATTTTATACGAGTTCCTGTTATTAAATAAGAAATTGAGTTTGCCGGGACTTGGCACGATCGCTCTTCGCCAAAATGCAGCACATCTTGATTTCACAAATAAACAGTTTACACCCCCTGCATTTTATTTTACCATTGAATCGGGAAATGATAAGCCTTCAAAAAAGCTGTTGGATTGGCTTTCTTCTTCATTTGGCTTAAGCGAATGGGATGCTATTAAATCTATAAATGATTTTTCCATTGATTTGAAAAATAAAATAGAGGAGACCGGAGAAGTTTGTTGGGAAAAAGTGGGTGTGATCCGCCGGGACAATAATGGTGCGTTAACACTTGATCAGCAGATTATTTATTTACAAAGTGAACAACCGGTCACCGCCGAAAAAGTGATTCGTGTAAAAGCGGAGCATACGGTCTTAGTGGGAGAACAGGAAAAGACTTCCCTGCAAATGGCGGAGTATTTTTCGGAAAGTCGGCCTAAAAAAAGTTACGGGTGGCTCATTGCAGTTATCCTGACTGTGTTGGCCGTGATGTTTATCGGATGGTATTTTTCTGAAAATGGATTTTCACCTTCTTCGACAGGAAATCAATCGGCAATTAATTCAAACTAGGAAGGTTTTCTTTAATGAACAATCAAATTCACTATACACTGTGCCCCGTCTGCGGATCGGCGGGCATTTCGGAAGTATTCAAAGTAAAAGATAATACGGTAAGCCAGGAATACTTTGAGATCGATCATTGCAGAAATTGCCAGGTAAGGTTTACCCAAAATTCACCCTCAGAAGGAAGTATCGGCGCTTATTATAAATCTGATGATTATATTTCGCATACGGACACCTCTGATGGACTGATAAATCGAATGTATCGGTTTGTCAGGAACTTTTCGATCAATCAAAAGAAAAAACTTGTTGAAAAAACTACCGGGCTAAAGAACGGGAACCTGCTGGATGTAGGTAGTGGGACAGGACATTTTGCTTCCGCTATGCAAAAGGAGGGATGGCATGTGACCGGCCTTGAACCCGATGAAGGGGCGAGAGCGGTCGCAAAAAAAGAGCATTCTCTCAATCTTTTGCCCTCAGGCGAGCTATTTAATTTGCCAGAAAAAAAATTTGATGCGATCACACTTTGGCATGTATTGGAACACGTGCATGATCTAAAGAAATATATCCGGACATTTAAGAGATTGCTGGCTGATAAGGGCAAGCTTTTTATTGCGGTCCCTAACTACACAAGCTATGATGCCGAAAAATATAAAGAGTATTGGGCCGCGTATGATGTGCCAAGACATCTTTATCACTTTACGCCCCACACTATGCAATGGCTGATGAAAGATTTTGGATTAACCATCACAGAAATAAAACCCATGTGGTTTGATAGTTTTTATGTAAGCCTGCTTAGTAGTAAATATAAAACCGGCAACACAGAATGGTTGAGCGCAGTCTGGACAGGACTTATTTCAAATTTTAAGGCAATAAATGATGCGAAGAAATGCAGCTCTGTGATCTATATTATTTCTCCAAAGGTCCGTGAGGACTCCTTTGGAGAGTTCTGAGGAAAAAAATAATTATTGCGCCAGCTGGACTTCGTACATTTCCGGCCAGTACTTACCGGTAACAAAGATCTTTTTTGTAGTTGAATCATATGCAATGCCATTTGGAACATCCACTTCGGGGTCTATCACCTGTACACGTCTCCACATATCTGTAACATCGTATTTTGCAACAACCCTGGCTGCGGCCGGGTCTATTTTTAGAATATAAGGATACAGGTACTGGTTGGCATATACAAAGCCGTCAATGTATTCGAGCTCATTTAAATTAAATGTCTGGTTGTTGCCTTCCATGATCGAACTTTTACTTAATAGCTTAAATGTAGAAGGGTCATAAAAATAAAGAACCCCGCTACCTGTACTTACGATCAACCTGTGACCGTCATTGGTGATACCCCAACCTTCAGTGTCTATTTTATATTCCTTTACTTTTTGAAAATCTTTTAGCGTATAAACAAACACTACATTTTGCTGCCATGTCAGCTGGTAAATAGTATCTCTCAAAATCGTTATCCCTTCTCCAAAATATTTACCTGATAAAGAGATCTTTTTCAGAACAGTTCCTGTTTTCAGATCAATTTTCATTAATCGGGATTTACCGACATAGCCAGGATCACCCGTTCCTTCGTATAGTTCTCCTTTGTAAAAAGTAAGTCCCTGCGTATAAAAACTTGTGTCATGGGGATAGACTTGTACGATCGTATGGCCTAAAACGGGAGGCGGTGGAATCCCAACTGGCTGCTCCTGGGGTGACGGTGTGCCATCTTTTGGCTTACAACAAACCAAAAAAATTGTGAATGAAAAGGCAACAGATACTATGATAAGTGGAAGAAAGAATTTTTTTTTCATGTAGTTCGATTCACTGATCAATTAAGTTTAGTAAATGTACGATTGTAAAAATATTTTAAAACAGAAAGTTGCAAACTAAAATGTTAATCAATTATATTTGAGGTATCAATTCCCACACGATCCTTATCGACTGATAATTCCATCCTAAAGATTCGAAGATTCGTATCCTGCCGAATGCCGCTTTAGTAATTTTTACTCCCGTGTCCCTGAAATCCCGCATTTTTTAAAGCCGTTCATTTCATAATGTTTATGGTTAAGCACCTGGCAGTTTTAATTTTTATTGTTACCGGATTTCAGTTGTTTGGACAGAAGACATGCAGCATGGATGAGTATGTTGGCAAACAATCACGTGAAAATGTTTTTTTAAAAGAGAATCTGGAACAGGTGGAAGCGTTCACCCGGGAAAGAACAAACTCCACATCGACGACGCAGCGTGTTATGGGTTTGCCCGAGATGATCACCGTTCCGGTAGTTTTTCATATACTTTACCATACACCCGAACAAAATGTCGATCGGGCAATGCTGGATCGATTGATAACAGCTCTTAACAGGGATTTTAATAAGAGAAATAGTGATACCTCAAATATTCCGTCGGTATTTAAACCATATGCTACTTCCATGGGGTTTGAATTTAAGATAGCAACATTGGATCCGCGGGGCTTGAATACCAGTGGCGTTGTGAGAAAGTATACCCCGATAGGTTATTGGCTGTCGGATGACAAAATGAAGTTCAGTGCATCCTATGGCGATGATGCATGGGATTCAAAAAGTTATTTGAATGTCTGGATCTGTAATATGAAAGACGTTCTTGGGTATAGTACATTGCCAGGAATGGACCCCAAAACAGATGGCGTGGTTTTGTCTTTTGAAGATCTCCTTAGTCATCGAGGGACTACACCGGGAGTGAACGATCTAAGGACGATTGTACACGAAGCAGGACATTGGTTAAATCTGTATCATATTTGGGGAGAGAGCTATTGCGGGGATGACAAAGTTGATGATACTCCAAAGCAGGGCAGCTATACGCCTGGCTGTCCAAACGGAACAAGAGTGACTTGCAGCAATGGTCCTGTCGGCGATATGTATATGAACTATATGGATTTCACCGATGACGTTTGCATGAATATGTTTACAAGGGGACAAAGAAAAAGAGCAAGGATATTATTTGAACCGGGCGGACCCAGAAATTCCATTCTTTTTTCAAAGGGTCTGAATGGTTCAACAGTTACGATCCCCGAGCCGCCGGATTTCTATCCAAAATGGATGCATGTGCAGGTCTATCCAAATCCCGCTACCACTTCTATCAACCTCTATTTTGATTATGACGAAAGATGGAAAGGAAAAAAATGGGAGATCCTGGATATGAGTGGCAGAATTGTTTTAAGTAAGACGATCAGTTCAAGAATCGAAATGATCGATGTGAGTCGTCTGAATGCCGGAGTTTATTTTATAAGGTCAGAAAAAGATGAAGAAAAGATACGAACCAAATTCATTAAACTATAGACGGGCAACCAATACTAACTGACAGGCGGGCTATCGAAAGATAGCCCTTTTTATAACCAGGATTATTGGGATTAAATATGATTATGAGGAAAAAGACAGCCCGCCATTGTTTGAGCCGCTACTAAATAGAAAGGATCACGAGTTTCCTCGTAATCCTGATAATGATTTAAATCACGGTTCTCCTGGTTCTATAGGTGTATCGCTTCACCGTATGCCACTTCAATAGCATCTTTCACACTTTCACTGATCGTCGGGTGGGGATGAATGCTGTTCAATACTTCCTGGTAAGTTGTTTCTAATTTCCTGGCGGTTACTGTTTGTACTATTATTTCAGTTACGTTGTAACCGATCATATGAGTGCCCAGCCATTCGCCGTATTTGGCATCAAAGATCACTTTGATAAATCCTTCCCCATGGCCTGCAGCAGAAGCTTTACCACTTGCGCTTAATGGAAACTTACCAACTTTAATTTCATAACCGGCATCTTTTGCTTGTTTTTCGGTGTAGCCAACAGATGCAATTTCAGGATAACAATAAGTACAACCGGGCACATTGTTATAGTCGATTGGTTCTGGCTTATGGTTATATTTTTTTTCATTGAATCCAATGTTCTCGACGCAAACGATCCCTTCTTTACTGGCAACATGGGCAAGAGCCTGACCGGGTACACAATCACCAATAGCATAAATTCCCGGAACATTGGTCTGGTAGAATTTATCAACCATTATTTTACCCTTGTCAGTTTTAATACCGAGTTCTTCCAGTCCTATTCCTTCAATGTTAGCGGAAACACCAACAGCACTCAACAAAACATCCGCTTCAAGCGTAGTTTCTCCATCGGGGGTTTTCACTTTTGCTTTGACGCCGTTGCCGGAACTGTCAACAGAAGTTACTTCACTGTTGGTCATTATTGTGATGCCGTTCTTTTTAAAATTTTTATCAAGCTCTTTTGAGATCTCTTCGTCTT
>DASVAM010000071.1:0-2721 GCA_036376375.1 Chitinophagaceae bacterium | reverse complement strand
TCTTCTCTGTTAAATCCCTCCAACATTCCTTCCGGGAATCCAAACTGGATTGCAGGAATAACGCAAGATACCAGGTGGTGGGGTACCGGTGGTTTATCCACTGATACCTGGACGGGGACTACCATCACATCTACAAATGGAAAAGATCCTTGTGTTGCATTGGGTCCTGGTTGGCGAATGCCCACCGCATCAGACTGGCAGAATCTAAAAAACTATGACGATCTCGACGGTGCACTGGCGGCCTACATGTCAAACCTGAAGCTTCCTGCAGGCGGGTTCCGTGATCCGGCCGGATATGTTTACGGTTGGGGTGAAAGTTATTACTGGTCTGCCACTCCTTCCGGAAGTAATGCCACGGGTTTATTCATCAGTGATAACACATATTTGGCATCGCTGCAGGCAATGTTCCGCGGACAGGGAAATAACTGCCGTTGTGTAAAGGACTAAGAATTTTATATCCATGAAAATTCTGAGATATGAAGGTCAATGAAAGTTGGCCTTTATATTTTTTAAGAAGGATCAGTTTTTTTCCAGGGCTTATAAGTCCTGTTTTGTATGGAGAGGTGTGAAGGAATTTCTCTAAGTGGTTCACATTCTTTCCAGTTCTCCAACATTTCTTTTGGCAATGACTGGTAAAGTCTTGTTCCTTCAGTTTTCCAGTTGATCATTTCATCTGTTACCTGTTTAATTATTTTCCCGGGGTTGCCGGCGACTAAACTTCTTGCTGGTATTTTTTCATCTTGTTTTATAAATGTCAAAGCGCCAACAATCGATTCATCTCCCAGGTCTGCATTATCCATGATCACAGCATTCATTCCCACTAAACAATTTTTGCCGATCGTTGCACCATGAATAATGGCACCATGACCAATATGAGAACCCTCTTTTAATAAGACGGTAACTCCCGGAAACATATGAATGGTACAGTTCTCCTGGACATTGCATCCGTCTTCAATTATTATTTGACCCCAATCGCCACGCAATGCTGCACCGGGGCCGATATAACAATCTTTACCGATGATGACATTGCCAGTGATCGCTGCTTGAGGGTGAATGAATGAGGATTCGTGGATGACGGGTGTGTAGTCTTTAAATGTATAGACCATTTGTCGTGTATATAGAGTTTATAAGGTATATAGAGATTCATTTCTTATCGCCATCTCTTTGAGCCCGGAGGTAGTTGATATATCCATTTAATAGTCTTTCTATTTCTTTTGCTTTGGTTTTATAATATAATAGTTTTTCTTCCGTGATATATTTTTCATCAAAAGCATCGATCAAATGATTGACAGTTTCAGCAAGTGATCCACGTGACTGAATACAGAAGTGAAGTTGATCAGCGAACGTAAATCTGCCGTGGCCTTCGGCAAGGAGTGAATTGATTGAACGGGAACTTCTGATGGCCTGATCAGTCAATCTAAATTTTTCCTCTGCCGGCCACCTTTTCGCTTCAACAGATATTTCATTTTTGAAGTCACGAACTTTCTTCCATAGTTCAAGCTTTTCAAATCCAAATTTTACTGCTTCCATAAGAAGGGTTTAATGTATGGGAAGGAGACCTTATATACTTTATAAACTCTATTTACTGATCAGCTTTATAAGCCTTCTTTACCGATCAGCTTCTTATCGGTTCGAAAGCAAAGGCCTTTGAAAAGAGCGACATCATGGTTATGCTGATTTGTAATGGTTATATGATAAAGGCCGGTAGATCTTCCATTATGAATTTCCTTTGCTTCGGCTGTTAGTTCATCACCAACATGAACGGGTTTAATAAAATTGATCGAAGTATCCAGCGCAACCGATAAATTATTTCTATTGTTACAGGCAAAAGCAAAGGCACTATCACCCAATGAAAAAGGTATGCCGCCATGAACGATCCCAAATCCGTTTACCATTTCTTTTCTCACCGTCATTTTTATTTTGCTATAGCCTTCTTTTATCTCTAATACTTCTATTCCCAGCCATTGACTGAAAGCGTCATTTTCAATCATGTGGTCAACAACTTCCTTATGAATCGTAGCCATAACATTTTGTATTTTATTCACCCGTAAACCTGGGAATTCTTTTTTCTAAAAATGCTTTTACGCCTTCTTCAAAATCTTTTGTACCAGCCGCTCTTTGCTGGTAAACATCTTCATCCTGCAATTGTTCCTCTAAAGTGCTTTTTGTAGAATAACCGAGTAGTTGTTTGGTAAAGGCCAATCCTTTTGTCGGCATTTGGGATAAATAGGATGCAATACTCATAGCATTTTCAGCAAAAGTTTCATCCGGAAAAACTTTATAGATCATACCAATACGTTCTGCTTCTTCTGCCGGAACTTTTTCTCCGAGCATCATCAGGGCACTTGCTTTTTGCCAGCCGATCAGTCTTGGCAGAACGAATGTGCCGCTGCTATCGGGTATCAAACCAATTTTGGAAAACGCCTGGATAAAAGCTGCCGATTGCGCAGCAACAACTATATCGCAAACCAGGGCAATGTTTGCACCAGCACCTGCCGCTACTCCATTGACGGCAGCGATCACCGGTTTTTCCAGTTTTCTTATCCTTACAATAATGGGATTATAATGCTCTGAAAGAATTTTCTTCATACCGGGTCCGCCAGAAGGCGGATCCACAACTTCAGCAAGGTCCTGTCCTGCCGAAAAACCTTTGCCTGCACCAGTTATATAGACACATCTTACCTCGCTGCTTTTACATTCGTCCAGTTTTTCCTGCATCAA
>DASVAM010000068.1:0-12450 GCA_036376375.1 Chitinophagaceae bacterium | reverse complement strand
ATGCAAACCATAATTGTTATACAGATTACCCGCTAAATCAATTTATTTTTTGATAAAAACCCCGAACTTTATAACAAACGATTACTTATGCGTAGCGTAAAAGAACTGTTGAGAAGCAAACCCGTTGTTTTTAACGATATTGACGCAGATGCCCTTGTTATTGATGCCCTCCAAATGTTGAATTCTGTTAACCTGAGTTATCTGGTTGTAAGAAAAAACGATGAGTTTAAAGGCATCTTTTGTGAAAGAGATTATAGCCGGAATGTTATTCTGAAAGGTCGTTCAAGCGCCAGTACCACTGTAAAAGAAGTAATGACCACCGATCTGCCAATAGTTGATATAAGAGATACGGTGGAGCATTGCATGAACCTGATGATCTCCCATAAGTCAAGATACCTTCTTGCATACGATGACCAGGAGTTTGCTGGCGTTATTACAATTCATGATCTTTTGAGACAAGTTATTTCCAATAAAGAAGCCGTATTTGACAATACAATAGCAGAACAACTGATCAGCCATGAAGAGGGCAGAAAAATATATTAATGGCCTACGAGCTCCTTAATATTTTTTTCTTTGTCTTTCACACGAGTCTCATGTTATTTAACTGTTTTGGCTGGGCGTGGAAAAAAACGCGCCGTCTGAACCTGCTCACACTTCTGCTCACCGCTTCGTCATGGTTCATACTTGGCATCTGGTATGGATGGGGTTATTGCTTTTGCACAGATTGGCATTGGGACGTAAGAGAAAAATTGGGATGGCATGACCAGTCTACATCTTATGTTCATTTCCTATTGTTAAAACTTACCGGCATAGATTTTCCAAAAGACCTCGTAGACAAAGTAACACTGATCGTGTTTTTCGTTTCACTGCTGGTCAGCATATGGTTGAATATTTTGGATCACCGGAGAAATAAAAAAGCCGTCGCTCACAAAGGGGGACGGTAATGATATAACATATGAGGATTATGCTCCGATAACTTCTGCCCGCACCGTCTCAGCAGCTGGTTTTTGTTTTTTCTTCTTTTGTTTGACGAATAAATCATTTGCCAATAATTTACTCGCTCTTTTTATTGCAGCTTTAAACTTTTTGTCCTTGATATCATTTTGGAATTCTCCTAAACTTGATTCCAGCTTTGTTGAGATTGATCTGCGAAACTCCTTTTTAGAATTTCTGGCTACGCCATTGGCCGTATTATCCATAATGAAGATTTGAGTAATTAAGTTAAGAAAATCATGCCAAGTAGTGGGAACGGATTCCAAATATTTCATCGGGGCACGCCCTTTTCCCCCAGTCGTCTGATTAAAAAAGAAACCAAAATGCACAATGCTCCGGTACTGAACCAGAGCCACTTAAAGCCAAATTGCCCGGCAATCTGGGAGCCCGCAAGAGGTCCCAGCGTTTGACCCGCTGACCATGCCATCGTGTATAATGCAGCATATTGGCCCCGGTTTTCAAATCGGCTCCTGTTAATCCAAAAACTGTTCATAAACGGCATGGAAAAGATTTCCCCAAAGGTGACAAGTGTTATCATGCAAAAAGCCAGCATAGGCCCCATACCGGGGATATTAAGCATAAGAAAAGCCGCGCCTACCATCAATATCCCAATGAAAATGTAATCGACGTTCTTGCGCCTGCCTTCCAGTTTATAGATCAGTACCATTTCAACTACAGCGATTATAATACCGTTCACCGCCAGCAGGAAACCGATCAAAGGTTTTGAAAATCGTAGTTCCTGGTATAAATAGGGAGAAAGGTTGGTAAACAACTGGAAGAAACACCCTGCAAACAAAACTGTAAATAGAACAAAGAAAACGAAGGTCTTGTCCTTGTATGGCGACAATGATTGGTTTGTCTCAATTTTCTTTTCAGGTTCGGGCTTAAAGACAACCGGCTTTAAGAATACCCAAATAAGAATGCCTGCTACAATATTTGTAATACCATCTACATAAAAAAGTAACGTGAAATTTATGTTGGCCAAAATACCGGCGCTTGCACTTCCGATCGCCCATCCGAGATTAATTGCAAGCCTGTTGAGAGCATAAGACCTAGTTCGATTTTCCTCTTTACTGTAAAAAGCAATTGCGGTGGAATTCGCTGGTCGAAAAGCCTCATTGATAAAAGCAAGCAGATAGGTGAAAAGGCAAATAAGCCAATAGGTTTTGATAGCCGATAACACAAAGAACATAACTCCGCCACCCAGTAAAGTAATAATTTGAACGGGGTAAAAGCCTATTTTATCAGTAAGCTTCCCGCCGACAAAGGCTCCGCTAAATGCTCCAAAACCAAAAAAGGCAAAAACCAATCCTGCCTTAGAAACACTATAACCGCTGGATATAAGATAAAGCGTAAGGAAAGGAACAACCATCGTACCACTGCGGTTGATCAGGATTACAATAGATAGCAACCAGGTAGGACGGGACAATCCCGTATACGCATTTCTATATGTCGCTAAAACAGGTGTTAGCATAAAAGAGTAGCAAATTTACCGCCTGAAACATTTTGATATTTCTCCTACGCGTAAAGATTTTTTGATTAAAGATTTTTCTATATTTTTAAAAACAAAAAAAACTAAGAATGAAAAAAATCTTTGTATTTGCAGGCATGGCGGTTTTGGCGCTTGGGCTAACGTATTGTTCATCTTCTAAAAAAGCTGCTAAGGTGCCTAAAACAACTTATACGGCAAATGTATCGACGATTATTGCCGGGTCATGTTCGCCTTGCCATATTCCATCGAAAGGGGGAAACAAAAAAGCATATGATAACTATGCAAACGTAAAAGCTGATATCGACGAGATCATCCGTCGTGTGGAACTCAACCCGACTGACAGGGGCTTTATGCCATTTAAGAAAACCGAAAAACTTCCTGCAGATCTGGTTGCTGTTTTTAAGAAATTTAAGGAAGACGGTGCTTTAGAAAACTAAAAAAAACTTATTGCTATATAACGGGGTCTTCGATTGAAGACCTTTTGTTTTTAAGAGCTCTCCTGGCATTATGTAAGTTTATGATAAATGCTTCTCAAGCACGAGCATTTCGAGAGGTTGGGTTGGAATGCCGAATCTTTCGTCAACAGGGAAGGGAAGAATTTTATTCGTCTTTATGTAACCGGTTCTTTCATACCAGGCGATCAAATCCTCCCGGGCGGTTATCACGGTCATAAAGATGGTAGTACATTCTTGTTCTTTTGCATAATCATCGGCAGCTCTCAACAATTTCTTTCCAATGCCTTTCCCCTGTACCAATGGAGAAACTGAAAACATACCGAGGTAAAGCCTTTTTTCTTTTTTATGAAGAAAAACACAGCCTTGTATTATGCCATCATTGTCTAAATACTTTAAGAATACAGATCCCGGTCTTTTCATAAGATCAGCCACCGTTGTTTCATCTGTTCGTTTGTTGCCGATAAAAAGATCAGCCTCCGAGGTCCAGCCTTTTTTTGAATTTTCACCCCGATAGGCGTCGTCCAATAGCCTCACTAATGAACTTATATCTCTTTCATCCGCAATGGAGATCGGCATGGAATAAAGATATTAACTTAAACTTTTCTTAGAAATTCTTTGCTGAATTACTTCCTTTTTGCACCCTTGCGAGCCGCTGTCCATAATCATTTAAAATATAGGTGAGATAAAGAGTCCTGGTCCCATATGCACCAGTCGTTATTTTAGGATATAAATACAAATACTCGAGCCTCAACCGGTTGGCCCTCCAGATATAGTTATCCTTATAATAATTGCCGGAAACCGTGCTATCAAATCTCACTTTTTCGTTGCTGCTGAAATCTTTGGTAGGCTGGCCAAAACCATTTTTGCAAGCGTCAATAAGTTTTGCATAATATTCGGGCGAGACATTCACGATGATCTTTGCCAACGTATCTTTTAGATAATACAACTCGATCGATCTAACTGGTATCTCCCCAATCATTTCTTTGGTATAATCGATGACGATCTTATCAGCGCCATCAAGGTCCTTGTGTTTTACTCCCTGTCCCAAAACGAATTTCGATCCCAGCTTATATTTCTTGAAACCATTATTCTCTTCCAGGCTCTTGAGACTTTGTGCGGGAAGGTTTGTAAACCATAACAATCCAGCCATCAGAGGGAAAATACGGAACATAATTATTTTCATAATGAAGGGCTTTAGGGTTTTCATTTATAAGCAAAAATCATGCAAGCAGTTTGGCCGCCCGCCTGCTCAATAATCGGAATATTCTGCCGGATACAAATAGCTGATGTCAATATGGGAAACATTGTGCTGGTATTCCGGCATTGCGGACAGTTTTTTCCAATAGGGGTCATTCCCAAAGTTTTTCCAGTTAGCGTCTCTTATGGCCTTGTTTTCATGGCAGGTCATATACATCAGGTTTGGCATTTTGCCGCCGGCAATAACTTCACCGTAAAAATTTGCATTAAAATTTAGTCTCTTGAAAAGCCCAATTTCATCGCCTTCATTAAACATATGAACTTTATTCCTGAAAATCTTCTCCGTGGCACTCTCGTAGCTACGCAGTTCATATACCCTGTCTTTTCTTGCCCCACTCAATTTCGGTAATTGAAGCTGTGGTGCCATTGAAAAGGCATGAAGCAGGATTGTTTCCATTCTGGAATAGGGAGCTGCTGTATAACCAGCATTGAGGTATTCCGCGCCGAGTGAATGGTATTCCTTGTCAACATTTAACCCGGACCTAATCTTCATTATTTCTTCGATTGATTTGAGCGGTACCAGGACATACATTGTTTTATCGGGAATCGTGTCGTTTGCATGATTCTTAAAGACCCCGATACTCTTAATATTCATTTTATGTAAGGCTGGCAATAACGCAGCCTGCAAATAATTATCAATCATTTTTTCCTGGGATGCATCCTTAAAATGATAAACCGTTAATTGGTAAAACTCTCTTTCACCCTTAGGTGATGAATTCCACGATTGAAAAACCACTCCACAGATCAGGACTATTAAAATCAGGCAGACAGTTTTGAATCTCATTGCAATTATTTTTCTTAAAATTAGCAATTTCAAATGCTGGAGGTATAATAAAAAAGTCCCGCTTTTAGCGGGACTGGTTTGAATGTCTTTCGAATTAATAACGGCCGTCTTTTTTATCCATTCCACGACCAATCACATAACCACCAGCACCACCGATGACACCACCAATTACACCTCCTACTACGCGATTCTTTTTATTGATCACAGCGCCGGCAACTGCACCCGCACCTGCGCCGATCGCAGCACCTTTCGCAGCCTTACTCCAACCTTTTTTTGCTGTTTCAGTCTTCGCTGCGTTTTGCGATTCAGATACCATTTTTGGACTTTGATAGCTTACATTACGCTTCGCTGTCGTTTTGCTGGTTGTTTTTTTAGGCGCAACATAATTTTGTGCTTGCGCCAGGTCGTTCGACTCTTTTAATTCTTTCCACGCCTGGAACTGCGCCATCTCAGTGGCCTCCATTTTTTTCTTTTGTGAGTGATTGTTTAACCCTACCGCTGCTACAGATACTACTGCAGCTATGGCAATAAATAGTAAAACTTGTTTCATAACTGAGTTGTTTAAGATGATTAAATTGTTTCTCATTGTCTACCTGTACATTGGAAAAACATGCCAGAGATTTTGTGATTGTTAAAGAAAACAGGTTGTGGATTTTAAATGTCACTTTATTAACTTCTTATAATAGTTGACTTTTAACAATGGCAAATTCATTGTATCAGATAAAAAAATAACCTGCATTATGCGTGCAGGTTATTAGAACTCTTGAGGAAAAAGATCTTAATTCGATACGATTGCACGAAGACGTTCTATATCCTGTATCCCTTCGTACCTGATTGGAACTTCTTTGTTAAATCCTGCTTTTCTTACTGTGGCATAACCCTCGATCCTGATCTTTGCCTGCTTCTTTTTAAAGATGTCACGATGATTTTTTATCGCGCTGATATTATCCATCTTAATAAAGGCGGGAATTATAAAATCTTCATGTTTGTGCACCGTTACCTTTTCCTGTAAGCCAAAACGACCAAAAAACATATCGTCAATATACACATCGCCGCTTGCATTGGCCAGCTGAACGCCAAAATTATTAGGATTATAATAAACAAAATCGAGACCCGCCGTCGTTTGCAATAAACCCACCTCCATAATCCGGATATCGCGAATTTCACGATATTCCGGTTCCTTAATGTTACCCGATTTACAGGAAGTGAGAAAAATAGCCGCAGGGGCAAATAAGAGTATTAATCTTTTCATAACGCTTGAGTTTAAATTTAATGAATATAAAACGCTATTCTATTCAAACTATCAGGCCACTTTACGTTAAACTTCTGTGAAGCGTATCTCTTAACAGGATTTTATTATTTTACAGTAAATTCATGAACAGCCCGCTAAAAAAGCTTCTTGTGGTCCTGCCGGTAATGGTCGTGGCCATATTTTTTCTCCGGGACCTTTATCATGAAAATTATAGGAATGCAAGTCTTAAACGAATTACTGGGTTTGTTTTTAGTGTCTTGTTATTATTCATGTGGATCACCCTTGTAACAATCAGGAAAAAACAAAATAATCTTTTGCATGTTGCCGTTCAGGCCAGTTTTTTTGTTTATGTTTTTGCAGTCCTTCAACTGACCGGCTATTTTATTCTCTTCAGGGAAATTTCTTCCCATGGCTGGTGGGATAAAATGAACCACAGAGTTGAAACAGATGACAATGTGAATCTTGTTCCTTTTAAAACGATTGATATTTATCAAACCTGGGGTAAACAAAATCTTGGAAATTTTGTGATGCTATTACCCTTAGGAATATATCTTCCATTACTGTACTGGAAACTTAGAAAAGCCTATAACCTCTACGTGGTGCTCCTGATATGTTTTTCAGTGTCGGTCGGAATAGAACTTCTTCAACTTGCTACGAGTTACCGTAGCGCTGATATTGATGATGTGATCTTAAACACGCTGGGAGGTGGTGCCGGATTCCTGGTCTACCAGTTAATAAAAATAATAGTGGCTCCCAAAATTCTCACCGATCAATAAATTAGGAATTATTCGCTGATCACATCCCATGGGGTCGTGATCGTATTGTCCTTATCAGCATCCTTAGGCCTTTCTTTATCATTTTTGATCCGCAACGGCTGATGAGCTTTGTCTTTAGGCACGGATAGATCGATCCTTAAGTTTTCAAAATCTTCCTTAGTGATCTTATCATCTTTATTATTGAGATGTCTTTTGACGACCTCATTCGTTGTTCTACTTTTTCGTTTATGCGCAGGATTTTTGCTGGTTTTTCCCCCTTTTGAATGTGGTGCTGTTGACTTAGCCATAAAAGGTTTATTTATACGTTAGAAAAGTATATGCCAACATTGACATTTTTCAATGGCATCTTTTTTGCAAACCTGGTATTGCAGACATTGATGTTTGAATATCTACACACTATTGAGAAAAGTATTATTGATCTATAAAATTGAACATTTTGAAACTACTAAAACCTTCTAAAATGAAAAAGATGATAAATCGATCCTGGTTAAGATTTACTGCATTTATTTTATCACTTTCCCTGAGCATAATATCATTTGCACAGGAGAAAGGAGTAGATGTTGATATAAATGTAAAAAAAGAATCAGCATGGTATCAAAGCCCGATTGTATGGGTGATCGGAGGGGCAGTTTTTATTTTGTTGTTGGTAGCCTTGCTGAGGGGTGGCGAAAGAAAGAGTGCTTGATAGCGTTGAGGTGGATATATAAAAAGCCGGGTATTTACCCGGTTTTTATTTTTATAATGGAAATTGTCAAACACAAATGGGGCATTTCCACCACAAAAGGTATCCGACATTTTACTGTGATTCTTCCAGATATTTTGAGTTGGTATGGACTTTGTTTTTTTATAGTAGTTAAACGTTAACTAAATCAAATGCAATATGAAAACGATTTTTCTTTACCTCGTTTGTTGTTTCACTGTAACGTCCGTCCTGTCGCAAAGCGTCAGTACGGTAACGATCAATGTACGCGGGAATAATAATGAAGCTATCATAATTGATAATACGGAGTATCTTGTCTATAACAACGTTGGTACAAATAAAAATACGCCGATCGTTGTATCCAATCTCCAGGCTGGTCAGCATACGCTACAGATCAAACGATCCAATGAGATCAATCCTTCATCAACGATCTTTACAACCAGAACAGGATATGACCTACAAATCACAATTGCACCGAATGGAAGTGTACAATTAAAGGAGACCAAATGGACCCCCGGAAATAGTGACCAGGAGATCGTTGCCATGAGCGAATCTGAATTTACGAATTTATATAACCGTATTCGCAGTCAATGGCGGTCTTCAAGAAGAATGACAATGGCTAGTGATGCCTTTGCCAATTCGAATTATTATTTTACGACGGCGCAGGCAAAAAGCATCATCCAGTTGATCAGTAGCCAGCCTAATCGCCTCACCTTAGCAAAAGCATCCTACAGAAGCATCACAGACCCGACAAATTTTCCGCAAATGTATGATGTGCTGAACAGTCAGTCACACAGGGATCAACTGGCTTCTTATGTGAGCACGTACAACGCAGGTAGCTCATCCACTGCGATGACAACAGCCCGGTTTAATACTATCCTGCGTACCGCCAAACGGCAGTCAACAACGAATTCAAGGGTGTCTTATATCTATAATACATTCGCGAATACCCAAAATTATTTTACGGTTGCACAAGCCCGCCAATTGGTTCAATTAGCGCCGGATGAAGCCAATCGCCTTTACCTTGCCAAAATTTCATACAGGAGCATCATCGACCGGGCTAATTTTTCACAAAT
Organism: Chitinophagaceae bacterium; assembly: GCA_036376375.1. GTDB lineage: Bacteria > Bacteroidota > Bacteroidia > Chitinophagales > Chitinophagaceae > VBAS01. The sequence goes on along the minus strand of DASVAM010000068.1, from coordinate 3,665 downwards.
GAATACGCTGCTTAGTACCCAGGCGAGCAGGAATGAGTTGAGTACTTTTGTTAGTGGTTATGATGATAATAACCCTGCTTATACCAGAGTCGCGATGAAAGAAGCAGATTTCAATACCCTTTATCGGGATATTCAAAACCGGTTTGGCATAGGAGCAAAAATGTCTGCCTTAACCAATGTATTCGCCAATGGAAATTATTATTTCACAACTGCTCAGGCCAAGCAATTGATCCAATTGGTGAGTTCAGAAAGTAATCGGTTGGAATTAGCTAAAGCGTCGTATGATAATGTGGTTGACCAGGTCAATTTCAATCAACTGTATGGAATATTTTCTTCCAGCCCAAGGAGCGAATTAGAACAATACGTCAGGGAGCGCCAGGATGATCCTGTTCATACTCCGCCCGTTTATACCAGGACAGCAATGTCTCAGTCAAACTTCAGTTCACTATACAATGAAGTAAGAAATACGTGGGGGTTTGGAGCGAAGATGTCAAGATTGACAGAGATTTTTGGCAATGAATCTTATTATTTCACGGTAACACAAGCGAAGCAATTAATTCAATTGGTCAGCGCCGAGAGCAACCGGCTGGAATTAGCAAAATCAGCTTATGGAAACATTACGGACCCGGAAAATTTCAATCTCATATATGATGTTCTGTCGAGCCAGAGCAGCAAGAATGAGTTGTCGAACTATGTAAACACTTATTCTTATAGCCGGTAATTAAGATAACGTCTGTTAAGTAACCCGGCCTTTTCTCTTGTTGTCATTTAAAGGAAAGGCTGGGTTCTTTTATGATCTTTAAATATGGTTGTAAAATTCGTTTGTTGCCTGGCTTCTATAAAGTCAAGGTGTCGGTAAAATGAATGTGCGTCGCGTCTTTTTACTTTACAATGCAGCACAATTTTACCATTGCCCCTTGCTTTCTCCCATCCTTTCAATTTTTCGATCAGCACTCTGCCAATTCCTATTCCCCGACAATGCTCATCAATTACTAACCCGTTTATTTCGCAATGTGGCATTACCTCGATCATAATTGCCTGCGCAGCGCCTATCCAACCAATAATTCGATTTTCATATTCTGCTACAAAAGCAGTATGATCCCTGCGTCGTAACACGGCATTAATATTTTGTAAGGTTTGCCCGGGTGATAACGGATATCCTAGTTGTTTTGAGAGTTTATTAACCGTTTCAGCGTCATTTGGAGTCATTTCCCTGACAACAATGCAAGATTGTTCCATCTCCAAATGTAAACTCTTTCATCCGCATGAACTGGCTAAAAATTTAAAACTTAATATTCCGTATAAAGGGAAATTGTAGCTTTATTTTAAATTTACCAATATGAACCAACCGGTATTAATCTTTGTTGGACTTGCGGCAGTCTTGTTCATCGTTTTATTAATACTCCGCAACCAGAGAGACAAAAAGGAAGTGATCGATCAAATGAAGAATGATTATCGAAAGTCAAAAGACAATGAAGGAAGTGCGGATGTAGATAATGACTCTCAGATTCATTGAAAAGACAAATTTTTTTGTTCTACCACGATTTATTGTGGAAACTATTCCCCTCTGAAACGAGTCTTCCCAAACAATCCTCGTTCAAATTAAAATTGGCCTGATTCTTATCTATATTCTACTGGTAATTATTTTTTAAAAAAAAAATTTATCATGAAACAGATAAGTCTTGGCTGGGGATACAGATTATTCCTCGCAATTTTCTTTACTTGTATGCAGGTAGTACTTTGGGCACAGGAAAGTAATCAAACCGTTACTACAAAAACAACCGAAACTACTACCACACAATGGTACACATCTCCATGGGTTTGGGTCGCCGGGGGAGCCGTATTTATCATCATATTAGTTGCTCTTATGCGGGGTAACTCGAGTACCAGCGAAACAAGGACTACGGTGATAAAAGATAATATTTAGATAAGGATACTCTGATATAAAATGCCCCGGCCTTGGCCGGGGCATTTTATAATTTCCAATAAGACAAGATCATTAATAACTTTTCGCCGTTTTTTCCATTTCCTTTTTCTTCTTCTCAATTAACTCCCTGTACTTATTTTGCTGTTCGGGAGTTAGGAATTCAAAAAGTTTCGCTTCCTTCTCTTTCTTCAAAGCCATCTTTCTTTCCTTTTGTACATCCTTGCTTAGCGTGGCATCTTGTGATACAGCAGATAATTTATCACTGTATTCCTTATTAAGTGCATCATATTTTGCCACCTGCTCATCGGTAAGTTTTAGATCTTCCTTTACTTTTTTGTCCCATTCTTCCATGCTTTTCTTATAATCCTTTTGCTCAAGCTGAGCCATAGCAGCTGTACCCACAAATGCAAAAGCCACCATTAAAAAAAATACTTTTTTCATACTGATAATTTTAAAAAATGAATAAAAAATAGGAGTGAAAACAATTGCAGAAAAAATAATGCCAGCGACTACATCGGTGGAAAACTTCCCGGGTGTAAGCGAACAGGCAAGGCAAAATAATATTGATGGAGCAACTTCGGTTGGAGACTAACGCCGATACCTTGGTACTATTTTTTATTAAATAGAAATAAAGAGAAACATGAAATCCATATTCTTTCTTCATCTGTTGGTTTATTTTATCGCTTGCGATGACAAGATCGGGACATCCCATCAGCCGAATGGCTACAAAACTCCTGATACCGCAATTCACACTAATCCTGATCGTCAGGAAGGGCCAGACGATGATATTACGGGTTGTTATCTGAAAATCGTAGGTCGGGATACAGCAGTACTCATGCTTGAACAGAAAGGAAACATGTATGCAGGAAAATTGCTTTACGATAATTTTGAAAAAGACGGAAGCAGGGGAATTATTAGCGGCAAGGAAGACAAGGATATCCTGAAGCTTTGGTATCACTACACTTCAGAGGGAATGCGGTCAGTAATGGAAGTCTATTTTAAAAAAGAAAATGGAAGACTGTTGCGTGGAGTGGGAGATATGGATGTCAGGACCGATACAACCTATTTTATCTCCGGCATAAATTATTCTGAGAAAGAGGCTTTTAATAAAGTGGAATGTAACCTGATCGGTTGGAAATTAAAATTCTGAGATTCCCAGCGGGTCAAAGGGATCTACCGTGACGGGATGTAAAAAATTACGAGGGGAAAATAGGTTGCGTAATCGGATTTTTCAGATAGCTGTTGGCATGATATTTAAACGTTATTAGGGAATCTTAAAATCAATCCCTAATGAAAACAGTTATTTCAAAGCTTATTAAGCTAACCCTTCTTTTGCCTTTTGTTTTTATCTCCTGTAAAAAAGAGGATAAAGTCCTGGAACGAAACACCAGCTTATTAATTGAAAAAGGATGGGTCTTTGAAAGGTATGGCCTTGATGAAAATAATAATGGCCAAATAGAAGAGACCGAGAACAATATGCTTCCCTGTGAGGTTGATGATACCTATTCCTTTTTTGCCAATGGCAGCGGTTTCTATGATGGAGGATCAGTGCCATGCAGCGTGGGGGAAACCTCTATCATTAATTTTAACTGGAGATTTGAAAACAATGGCACCGAGCTGGCAATTTTTGCTGCTCCTGAAAAAATAAGCCAGCTCGATGAGAACATACTTGAAGTGTATTATATGGATGTTAACTCACAAGGTCAGCCGGTAAAATACATAAGGAGATTTAAGCATT
>DASVAM010000055.1:0-30098 GCA_036376375.1 Chitinophagaceae bacterium | reverse complement strand
CAATGTACGGATAAATTTGATTTTATATTTGCCGGCCCTCCTTATGCGCTTGGCAATATTGATGATCTGCCAAAGCTGATTTTTGAAAAGCAACTTTTGAATGCAAAAGGATGGTTTGTATTGGAACACACACCCAGGAATAATTATAAGAAGTTCCCTTTCTATGCCACCGAAAGAAATTATGGGACAACCATCTTCTCTATTTTTATCGAAAACAGATAATTAGATGTGAGTGGACAAATGAGCGTTATTCAAAAACTATCAACTATACAGATATCCGTTATCATCTATTTCCTTAACTTGATGGATGCTCAAAGCAGAGGCAAGGAAAATATACAGAGAAAAAAGGTTGAGTCTTTCGCTTGCTGAAAGAATTAAGCTCGATGATCTTTTGTTGATCCAATTGCAAACGGTGCAGTTGCCATTCATTACTTTTTTGCTTTCTTATTGGCCGATAGAGCAAAATCATGAGCCCAATACACACTTATTTACAGATTACCTGGAATTTCAAAACCCGGATCTGATCATCTGTTATCCAAGAACAAATTTTGAAGATCATAGTTTGCAGTCGGTTCAAACGAATGATGACACGCGTTTTAGAAAAAACAGGTATGGGCTTTATGAACCAGAAGATGGTGTAGTTGTTAATCATGCGGGGATGGACATGATCTTTGTTCCGTTGCTGTCTTTTGATAAAAATGGCTACCGGATCGGTTATGGAAAAGGATTCTATGATCGTTATCTTTCCCAATGCCGCAGTGATTGTCTGAAGATCGGGTTTAGTTATTTTGAACCATTAGATAAGATCGATGATACCACTGAATTTGATGTACCTTTAAACCTTTGTGTAACGCCGACCACTGTTTATGCATTCTAATATTTTCCTAACGACATTCCGGATACTTCTTTTTCCCCTCTCCATCGTCTACTGGTTGATCATTTTCATACGAAATAAACTTTTTGACCTCAGGATCCTTGACTCGGCAACATTCGGTATGCCCCTGATCTGCGTCGGCAATCTGTCTGTCGGCGGTACAGGCAAATCTCCAATGGTTGAGTTTTTGGTAAGGAATTTGAAAGATGAATTTACGGTCGCGACGCTTAGCCGTGGTTATAAAAGAAAGACCAGGGGATATGCATTGGCAAATGAAAGGTCCGATGCGTTGGAAATAGGCGATGAGCCCATGCAATTCAAACTGAAATTCCCTGATGTGCCGGTGGCAGTTGGTGAAGAAAGGTTAGATGCTATTTCGCAATTGTTGCATGACAGGCCGGATGTCCGATCGATTATTCTTGATGATGCCTTACAGCATCGTGCCATAAAAGCAGGCATGAATATTTTATTGACCGATTATAACAATCTTTTTACCCGTGATTTTTATTTACCAACCGGCGATCTTCGTGATTTGAAATCGAGTTATAAGCGAGCGGATTTGATCGTTGTGACAAAATGCGACCCCGGTATTAATGAGGAGGAGAAAAAGGCCATTATTGATGAGATCCGGCCTTTATCAAATCAGCATATTTTTTTTACCGCCAATAAATATGGAAGTCTTTATCATATTACAAAACATGGACAAACAATAAGCTTAACACCTGATACAGAGGTGTTGCTTGTAACCGGTATTGCAAATCCGCAGCCATTAAAAAGTTTGCTGGAAGAACATGTTGAAACGTATTACATGTTACATTACCCGGATCATCATATTTTTACTATTGATGACTGGAAGGATATTCGAAAACGGTTTGATAAAATAGATGCAGAGAATAAGATAATATTGACAACTGAAAAAGATGCTGTACGGTTATCAAAGTTTGGGGAACAATTAAATAAATTTCCCCTTTATGTCATTCCATTACAGCACCATTTTCTCTTCGAAGAAAAAGAGAAGTTTTTATCATTGATAAAAACCTATATAAAGGATTTTAAAATCAGTGACTCAGCGGATCAGATTAAATAAATAAAATGGGAAGAAAAAACTCTAAGAAAAGAAAGAATAAGGAAAAAGATAAACAGAAGCATAAACATTCACATGAGCAATCACTGACGGGTGTTTTGGATATCAGCCGGTCAGGCACCGGGTTCGTTGTTGTGCCAAATATGCCTGTTGACATTCTTATCAGGCCGGACGATTTAGGCACAGCATTACATGGCGACACGGTAAAAGTGAAAATAAAAGATGCGAAGGACAAGCATAAGCGACAGCGTGGTGTCATCACCCAGATCGTCAGCAGAAAGCAGCTTGAATTTGTCGGGACACTACAGATGAACAAGGGTTTTGCTTTTTTTGTAGCCGATGGAAATAAAAAAATGCCGGATATTTTTATTCATTCATCAAAATTCAATGGAGCAAAGGATCGCGACAGGGTAGTGGTAAGATTATTGGAATGGGAGGACCAGGAAAAGAGACCGGAAGGGGAAGTATTGCAGATACTCGACAAGGAAAATGAAAACGATATCGCAATGAAAGAAATTTTATTGCAATACGGTTTTCCACTTGGATTTCCTGAGGATGCGTTGGAAGAAGCAGCACGAATTCCTGATATTATTTCTGAGAAAGAAATTAAAAAAAGAAAAGATTTTCGCGATATACTCACCTTTACAATAGATCCAATTGATGCAAAGGATTTTGACGATGCCATTTCATTCCGGGTTTTGAAAAATGGCAACTATGAGATCGGGGTACATATTGCAGATGTCAGTCATTATCTTGAGGCGGACACATCATTGGATAAGGCGGCCTATGAGAAAGCAACCTCTGTTTACTTACCGGACCGGGTAAATCCAATGTTACCGGAAGAAATTTCAAATGTGCTTTGTTCGTTAAGGCCACATGAGGAGAAGCTTACTTTCTCCTCGGTCTTTCAAATGTCACCGGGTGGAAAAATAAAGCAATACTGGCTGGGAAAAACAATCATTCATTCTGATCACCGGTTCACCTATGAAGAGGTGCAGGAGATAATTGAGACAAAAGACGGATTATATCGTGATGAGATCTTAATTCTTAATGATCTTGCTCAGCAGATGAGAGCTGAGCGATTTAAAAGGGGGGCGATCAATTTTTCATCGCAGGAGGTCAGGTTTAAGCTCGATGAAAATAATAAACCGGTAGGAATAATGATTAAGGAAAGCAAGGAGGCTCATCAATTGATTGAAGAGTTCATGTTGCTTGCCAATCGCACGGTTGCAGAAAACCTTGGAAAGATAAAGGTCAATAACAAGCCGATCCCTTTCCCATACCGGATCCATGATGATCCCGATGAAGAGAAGTTGTTGCCTTTTGTAGCCTTTGCAAAAAAATTCGGTCACCTGTTTGATATCTCAAGCCCCGATGCAATCGCATCGTCTTTTAACCAGATGCTGAGAGAGGTGCATGGTAAGCCAGAGCAGCATGTATTGGAGCAATTGGGAATAAGAACAATGTCAAAGGCCAAATACACAACTGAGAATGTCGGGCACTACGGTTTGGGCTTTGAACATTATTGTCATTTTACGTCGCCCATTCGTCGTTACCCGGATGTCATGGTCCATCGCATTCTTGAACAGGCATTGAATAACAATTTTATTATCGATAAAAAGATCGAGGAAAAATGCAAGCATTGCAGTGATAAGGAAAGGGCAGCAATGGAAGCTGAAAGAGCTGCGAATAAATATAAGCAGGTGGAGTATATGCAGAATTTTTTAGGGGAAGAGTTTGAAGGCGTGATCAGTGGCGTTGCTTCATTTGGGTTTTGGGCCGAGACTATTGAACATAAATGCGAGGGGCTGGTGAGTGTAGCCAGTTTATCGGAGTATGACGATTTCAGGCATATCGAATCAGATTATTGCCTGGTTGGTGCACGGTCAGGCAGAACCTTCAGGATGGGTGACAAGGTGTGGATAAAGGTGATTGCAGCAAATCTTACCAAACGACAATTGGATTATGAATGGGTAGTGGCGAGCGGATTAAAAGAAGTAAAAACCGGAAAGGAAAAGGCAAAAAGTAAAAAGAAGAAGCAGTAAATTCATTTATGCATTCATTTCAAATATTGTCAAAACTATTTTCTGAGAAATTTGATACAAGACATTTTCCGGAACAACCAGCTACCTTATACGAACCTAATGAATATTTCCTGAAACTTGGGGGCAAGCGGATAAGACCGGTTTTATGTCTGATGGGTAATGAGTTGTTTGATGAAATCGTACCCGATGCATGGCATGCGGCAACGGCGATCGAACTTTTTCACAATTTTACATTGATCCATGATGATATCATGGATCAAGCGCCTTTGAGACGCGGGAAGCAAACAATACATACAAAATATAATGAGAGTACGGCATTGCTTGCCGGCGATGTAATGATGGTAAAAGCTTACGAGCATCTGAATAAGATTTCACCATCCTATTTGAATAAAGTGTTGTCCTTGTTTAATAAAACAGCAATCGAAGTGTGCGAGGGCCAGCAAATGGATATGGACTATGAATCATTGCAGAATGTAGGCATGAATGATTATTTGCGTATGATCGAATTGAAAACTTCGGTGGCATTAGCAGCAAGTTTGAAAATTGGTGCGTTGTTGGGTGGCGGGGGTGAAAGGAATCAGAATTTATTGTACGAGTTCGGAAGAAAATTAGGAATCGCTTTCCAGGTGCAGGATGATTATCTCGATGCATTTGGTGATAAGAACAAAACAGGAAAACAAGTCGGCGGCGATATCCTGGCCAACAAAAAGACATTTTTGCTTATTCATGCGATGGAATCACCCTCACATAAAAAAGAACTGGAACAATTAATCAAAACAAATCGCGCCGATAAGGTAGAGAAAGTTGTGGCAGTTTATAAAGATTGTAAAGCAGGTGAATGGGCCCTGCAATTAAAAAACAAATACTTTGATGAGGCACTGAATCATTTGGAAGATATTGCTGTGCTTTCAAAAAGAAAAGAGCCGCTTAAAGAATTGGCTCTTTTCCTGGTTCAGCGCGATTTTTAAACGCTTGTTCACCGGTCATCAAACGATCATAGCGATACAAGCCGCGATAATCGCAAGGTCTACCAGCACACTAAAAAAGAAAACCGGTATCGTGATCTTTGTTGGCATGGCGGCGAGATTCACAATAAGTGTGATTCCCATGGCGCCGATAACAAAGGGCCAGAAGATAAAATGATTTCCTGCCAGTACAACGACGAACATAGTGAGTATGGTTAGCACACAACCGTGAATTGTAAGCGCTGCGGCGAGCCAACCGAGCCGGTATTTTTCCTGGCCATTACACCAGTTAATAAATTTTTTCCATGTTGATACTTTTGATGTATCGGCAGAATGGGCATAAAGGTGTTTCACTGTCGTTTCCATATCAATTATTTTACACAAAATTCTCCCGGTACAGGTCTTTCAATTATGAGACCGGTTACGTCTTTATATGATTATTGTCAGTTAGCAGAATTGCCTGAAATCTATTAATATTAAACCTCGCTTTCAGAATTTTCCCTATTTTGAACTTCAAAACCAACGCAATGGCTAATTCATTGTTTCGCCGTAAATCAATTGATGTTATTAAAAAGGAGTATGAATCTGGTTTGGGCGATCATGGAAGTTCGGGCTTGAAAAGAGTGTTGGGTGTCCGGGACCTCACCTTTCTTGGGATTGCGGCTGTGATCGGCGCCGGAATTTTTTCTACCATTGGGAAAGCAGCCTATAATGGAGGACCCGGCATTACTTTACTATTTATAATCGTGGCTGTGGCTTGCGGATTCTCAGCCTTGTGCTATGCAGAATTCGCCAGTCGTGTGCCCGTGGCCGGTAGCGCTTACACTTATTCCTATGTTACATTTGGGGAACTCATCGCCTGGATAATCGGTTGGGCGCTGATACTGGAATATGCGATCGGGAATATAGTCGTTGCTATTTCATGGAGTGGTTATTTCAATAACTTGCTTGAGAATGTCTTTAACATACACTTGCCGGAATGGATGCTGATAGACCCGGCGACCGCAGAGAGTGCCTTCATAGATTCAACAAATGCATTAGCTGCCGGTACTGTTACTGATCCTGAAAAAATAAAAAGTTACCAGTTTGCAATTGATGCATGGAATAATGCGCCGATCGTGGCAGGCAAGCATGTCTTCTTTAATCTTCCGGCTTTTATCATCGTTTGTTTGATCACATGGCTTGCTTATATTGGCATAAAAGAAAGTAAGCATACTGCCAATGCTATGGTTCTTTTTAAAGTGGGGGTGATAATATTTGTTATAGTGGCCGGTGCTTTTTTTGTTGATACCAACAACTGGACACCTTTTTTGCCCAACAGGATGGAAGGGGTTTTGCAAGGCGTATCGGCTGTGTTCTATGCATACATCGGTTTCGATGCTATCTCAACAACCGCAGAAGAATGCAAGAATCCACAGCGGGATATGCCGAAAGCAATGATCAATGCATTGCTTATCTGCACAGGATTATATATTTTAATTGCATTAATCCTTACCGGGGTAGAAAATTATTCAAACTTTAAAGGAGTAAATGATCCGCTGGCATTTGTATTTGAAAAAAGAGCACCATGGCTGGAGACAGTTATTTCAATAAGTGCGGTGGTTGCTACAACAAGCGTATTGCTGGTGTTCCAGCTTGGTCAGCCCAGGATCTGGATGAGCATGAGCCGCGATGGGTTGTTACCAAAGCAATTTCAAAAAGTACATCCTAAGTTTCAAACTCCTTCCTATGCCACAATTGTTACAGGTTTACTGGTTGGCATACCGGCGTTGTTCTTGCAGGATGTATTGGTAACCGACCTTACCAGTATCGGTACGTTGTTTGCATTTGCGCTGGTGGCAGGCGGTGTTTTGTTATTACCTAAGATAGCCAAAGAGCCAGGAAAGTTTCAACTGCCTTATTTCAACGGACAGATCCTTATCCCGCTTATTACCGCGATATTTATTTTTGTTTTCAGGGAAAGGGTTCAATCGGCATTTGTCAATATTGGTAATGAGAATCATCAGGAGGTATTATTCCTGCTTTTTATCCTGCTGGCCGTTATAATGAGCATTCTTACAGTGATCAAAAAATATTCAGTGATACCGGTACTCGGGGTATTGTTCTGTAGTTACCTGCTAATAGAAATACCGGTGAAAAGCTGGTTTGTGTTTTTTGGATGGATGGCCTTCGGTCTGTTGATCTATTTTCTGTATGGCTACCGAAAAAGCAAACTGGCAGTTAAACAATAATTTATATAGTCGACATAAGTTTTCCTATTGAGCTTTTATTGTGTCGTCCCGACAGTCATCGGTATACTTCAGTAACTTTGATCTGTTTTACCAATATGATTACTTAAAATTCCCCTTTAGGGGTTAGGGGTATGAAATTCGAAATAGGCGATATTGTTCTGATTCTACATTCTAATGAGGAAGCTGAAGTAGTTGACATCATTAATGATAAAATGGTATTGGTCGATGCAGGCGGCGTTCAATTCCCTGTATATAAGGACCAGATTGACTTCCCTTACCTCAAACGATTCATGGAAAAGAAGAACGGCAATCAAAAAAAACAAAAGCAATATGTGGATGATATAAAAAAAGAGAAGGGAAATAACGCTGATCGTGAAGAAGACGGTATGTGGTTGACTTTTTTGCCGGTAATTGACATTGATGAATTTGGAGACGATGTCGTGGAAGAATTGAAGGTTCATTTGCTTAACAGAACAAATACCGCTTATAATTTTGACTATAAACTTGCCTTTTTTGGCAAACCAGAATTTGAATTAAAGAACACGGTCCAGCCCTTTTCTGATTTTTATATTCATGATGTTCCTTTTGAAGATCTCAGTGATAGCCCGTTTTTTGAATTTGAATTTTCATTAGTGCAGCCTGACAAAGCAAAAGCCGAAATATGCACAGCCTCATTAAAGCTTAAGCCCAGGCAGCTTTTTACCAAAATTGAAGAGATAAGAAGTAAGAATGAAGCAAGCTTTTCCTATCGTTTATTTGATAAGTATCCTGATAAAGTTGTTCATGAAAAATTTGATGTGGGTTCTCTTACGGCAAAATACAAAGTGTATGATGCCTCAAAAGCTAAGGAACATCTTGAGCCACCACGCTCGGTCGTCGATCTGCATATTGAGAAGTTAACTGATAATTGGCAGCATCTTGGTAATCTCCAGATATTGGGTATACAGTTAAAAACCTTTGAAAAATATTATGATCTTGCCATTGCACATCTTCAACCTTCGCTCATCGTTATTCATGGCGTTGGCAGCGGAAGATTAAGGGATGACATTCATGAGTTATTAAAACATCGAAAAGAAGTGAAAACTTTTGTCAATCAATATGATCCACGTTTTGGTTATGGAGCCACTGAGATTTTTTTTGAATACTGAGTTATTTAATTGAATAACAGAGCCGGAGTCCATGAAAGTTTCCTATTCTTTCAACTCATCTTTTCCTGATAAAAAAGTAAATTTGCTGTTCGCTGCAAACCGTGCTATCGTTCTCCCGCCGAAGGCGGGAGGGAGGAAAGTCCGGACAGTACAGAGCAATGCACCCCGCGATAAGCGGGGGTATTTCAACCGATGCTGAAAAGTAAGTTGGAATAACAGATAGTGCCACAGAAAATAACCTCACCCCCCAACCCCCTCTCCACTTTGTGAAGAGGGGGAGCAAGGATCGTGAAAGGGTGAAAATGTGGGGTAAGAGCCCACGGCATTTGGTGGTAACATCATTTGCGGGTAAACCTTGCATGCTGAAATGCCACGTATAGTCCCGCTGAAGAGCTGCTCGTTCGATTCCAGCCATTGGCAGGAAGCGGGACAGGGTAGGCAGATTGATCACGCCTGAGGCGTGACAGATAAATGATAGCAGTCCCGCCCCGGGCGGGAAACAGGATCCGGCTTACAGGTTTGCAGCGTTTTTTATTTTCATATGAAAAGAATACTTATAGCACTTGTTGCCATCTCATCATTTATCATTTCTTGCAAGGACAAGTCGGATACCGGAACAACCGTTGAAAGATCGACCAGTGACAGTGTTGAGTTGGCGAGTCTCCGGCGGGATTCTTTACAAAAAGCAAAAGCTGTACAGGATAGTATTGACTTTGCAAGAAAAAAAGATTCAATATTATTAAAGCTTACTCAAACCATACTCACAAATCTTAAGAATAGACACTACGCAGCATTTGCAAACTATATTCATCCTGTTGATGGCATAAGATTTTCACCTTATGGGTATGTAGATACTATTCGTCATATTAAATTTTCGCGGGCATCCTTTATTGCACAATCAAATAAAGCCGATTCGGAAATGATCGTTTGGGGCGAATTTGATGGCACCGGCGATCCGATTAAAATGACATTGAATAATTATATCCGTCGTTTCGTTTATGATGTTGATTTTGCAAAACCTGAAAAGCTTGAGGTTAACGAATTCATCGGGAGCGGGAATTCATTGAATAATCTTTTGTCCGTTTATAAAGATTGCAATTTCACCGAAAGTCATTTTTCAGGATTCGACGAGAAATACCAGGGCATGGATTGGAAAAGCTTACGATTGGTTTTTAAGGAAAGGAACAAACGATTCTTTTTGGTGGGGATTGTACATGATGAATGGACTATCTAAAAACATTATTCCCAATATATCCGCCTATTTCCATTAACCAGGCAATACCAAGATGAACGATCAACCCGCCAATGATCGATCTCGTATGATAAACCACAACGCCAAGGATGATCCCACCAAAATAAGAACTGATACATTCACCCAGCGGTTTACCAAAGTGTATGGCACAATAATAGCAAGCCATGGGCAGGATGGCATCTTTGCCAGCCACTTTTATAAAGGCCAATATGAGAAAACCCCGAAAGAAAAGTTCGACTGAGATAAAATCACTGCCATACGATAACTCGTGAAGTAAATGATAGAACCATTTATTTTCAACGCCGGCCAGCACCGGGTCAATATCAGCTAATCTCGGATACATGTTTAAAAAATCCGGCTGGGTAGATGCGGCCGCAATTAATGGTACCATGATCAACAACATGATCAAATAGGGTTTCCAATTAAAACGCTTTATAGTTAACCCAAAAAAACTTTCATTGGAATAAAAGAGCTTCCAGATAATAAGAAGCATAAGGCTTATCACGATTAATCGTAGGGGCCAGTAAATGACCAGGTTCCAGTAATAATTCCAATTGCTGTTATTTGACAAGGGAAGATCTGTGCTCATCACCATTTTCCAGGAGAAAATTGCCGGCGACAACAAAATAAGCAAAAGGATTAATGGGCTTTTAAAATAATTTTTTGCCTCAAAAAGAAAATAAAATAAATAGGGCAGCGCAAAGGAGATCAAAAAGATCAAATAACGAAGTGCAAATTGACCCCCAATCGGATCAAACTGATCAATTTTACTATCAATAGCATAACGAAAATTCAGATATGTCATTAAACCCGCAAGCAGGGTGCAGGCGGTGAGCACCTTACTGTTGGTGTTTTTGAAGTAGCCAGTCAGATAGCTAAAGATCTCCTTCATTAAAACTGAAAATAGAAGTTTTTTTACTACTGCTTAAACTTTTTTCAAAGCCCGGCTTCTCATATTTCGGCTTGATTTTCCATAACCCTAAAAACTAATAAAATGAAAAAGTTCTCAATTAACCGGATCAGCACAGCCGCACTTACATTTTTATTTGCTTCTATGCTTTTCTCCTGCCAGAAAGATATCAGTTCAGCTAATAACGAAACTGTTACCGAAGAACAGGCAACTGCTTATTCTGAAGAAAGCTCATTGGCAGAAGCCAGTTTTGATGATGCGGAAGATATTGCAACAACTGCCGCAGATGAAGAAGGTAATGCAAGTGAATTTGGAATTAATGGTCGTGTATTCGCTCCTTTATTCATTGAATTAAGAGCGGCAATCGGTGATTGTGCAGCGATCACAATTACACCAAACGATTCCACTTATCCTAAGACAATCACTATTGATTTTGGAAATGGTTGTTTAGGCCGCGATGGTAAGTTTCGTTCCGGGGCAATCGTTGTCCACCTAACGGCACCTTTACGCAGACCGGGATCTGTAGTTACGATCACTTTCAGAAATTTTTATGTAAATCGTGTTCATCTTGAAGGAACCAAAGTTATCAGTAACCTGAGCGATCCTCCGGTGCATAAATGGAGTGTGCAGGTGGTGGGCGGTAAAGTGACGTTCCCTACAGGCAGAGGTTATAGCTATCAAAGTATAAAAGTAAAGACACAGGTAGGTGGTATGGATACAAGGATTGTTCGTGATGATGTGTATGAATTTACTGGTCGTTCGCAAACAGAATTCAACAGTGGTTTAACGATCACGTTAAATACTGAATCGCCATTGATCAAGAAAGTTGCGTGTCCCTGGATCAGCGATGGTAAATTAAAGATCAGGATCAATGATAGAGTACTTTATCTTGATTATGGTTTCCCAACAGGTGGTCAATGCGACAACAAAGCGTTACTTACCTGGAATAACGGAAGCGGGCAACGCGTAATAATTTTATAAAATTCAGGTTGGTAAGCAATCATAAAAAAGACCCCGGATTCGGGGTCTTTTACATCGGTCAAAAAAGTTTTAAACGGTGTCAGTCACCACCAGCAGCGCATAAATAACTCCCGGTATGATAAAACAGAACCAAAGTAAGATACTTAACCAGAATCTGCCATTGATCTCTCCCTGGTGAAGATAAACAGCCAACGGTGGTAATAAGATAGCGAGGATGATCAGCACCACCATCTCAACCTTCGCTGATTTGTTTGCCTTCTTTTCTTTTTTAAATGCTTTCAGCTCCTTCTTTACATCTTTTATTCTTTGTTTTCTTTCTTGTTTGGATAAATTTTTAAATTCAGCTAATGCCGCCTTCACCGTTGCAGCATCGGGTTCGCCACCTTTAGGTGTTAATGCGGCTGAAGTTTGAAAAGGACTAACAGCAAGTAACAGAGCAGCCATCAACAGAGAACAAATGATTTTTTTCATAAGTATTTTATTTGGGTTAAGATTGATTTGCAAAAATAAGCTTCCATGATCCTTAAAGGGAGAGTATTTTATCAACAGGTGGGTAAATGTTTTACTATTAATTTTATCGTATGAAACCTATTGGACTTATTGGCGGCTTAACGTATGTGTCAACCATAGAATATTATCGCTATTTAAATCAACTGGCCAACGAAAAACTTGGCGGCTGTGAAACAGTTGAGGTAATTATTCATTCTGTAAATTTTGGTGAGATAAAAAGGTTTACGGATGCCGATGACTGGAAAAAACTTTTTGAGATCATGCGCAATGCCGCAATTGAACTTGAAAATGCCGGGGCCGGATGCCTGCTTATAGGCGCCAACACTATGCATAAAATTGCGGATGAAATACAAACAGCAATCAAAATACCGGTTATTCATATTGCCGAAGCTGTGGCAAAGGAGGTTCGCAAAGAAGGATTGAAGAAGGTTGGGTTACTGGGCACTAAATATACAATGCAGCCTGGTTTTTATACGGATCATCTTGTCGAAAATGGAATCGAAGCGATCATTCCCCGGCAAGAAGATGTTGATTTTTTAAACTACACGATCTACAACGAATTCAGCAGGAATCTTTTTTTACCCGAAACAAAAAGCAGGTATCTAAAGATTATCTCTACGCTAAAGGAAAAAGGGGCGGGTGGAATGATCCTTGGGTGTACGGAGATCCCGATTTTGTTAGAAGGATATAATAGCGACATTCCTTTATTTGATACAATAAAGATCCACGCCGCTGCCGGCGTGGATCATGTATTGAGCTTGTGAAAGGTGATTGCTTATTTTTGACTTTGATCTACATAAGCGGATATCCAGCCTACCTGTCCGTTCTTTACAAGATAAAACTGCTTTGTTTCATAGATAGAAGAAAACTGTCTCATTATTTTTAACAGCAAGCCAGTGCCGGCCATGAGTGATTTCTGATCAAACACTCCGTGAACAGTTTTTGCAGCTTTCATAATAGCTGCTTTTTCAGCCTCATCAGTTCCTGCTTTTGCAAGATTCTCCGGCGAGTAGGACGAATGGCTGGTATAGAGTTTTTCATAAAACTTCACTACTTCATCAAACGTTACCGAAATAACCGCATTATCGATCAATTCAGGATGCATCAGGTTGGCAGCAGCCCAGGCAGCGCCTCCGCTAAATGCAATATAGTCGCTCAAAGGATAAGCGCCACTAGAATTGACCGCATATATAATATCAGAGTTTTCAGCTTGCGACAATACACGGGTGAGTTGTTTCTGGTAATTCGTGAGGCTTTTATCTTCTTCCATTCTTTTTTCGGCAGTATTCGAGGTGCTCTTTGTGCCCCAATTCAATTGAAAAAGGTAAAAATCCTTTGTATTTCCATGGGGAAAATATCCCCCCTTGGTATTCCCACTTCCAATATCAATCAGGAAAGTGGAATATCTTCTTGATTCGGGAACGATTCCAAGATGCGACAGCAACGCCTCTTGTTTTACATCTATGACAGCTACTTCTCTTGATTGATCACTGATCCTGGTCCTGAAAGAGTCGATCAGCTTTTTAACTAAGTCGGTCTTTTCATCTTTTTCCGCCTGCATTTTTACACCGCTGCTAATGGCTGTAAAAATCCTCTTTTCGGGAATCTTATAATTTTTCTGCGCAGTGGCATATAATCCACAAAAAGCATTCAGGGTGGCAGAGAATGTTGACTCGTTAAAAGATATAAAATCGGTATTGACAGAAGTGTCTTTTAAAATATTAAAGCTTCCATTTGATTGGGCATTTTTGCCAAGCTCCACCATACTCATCTTTACACCTTTGGATCCTACTTCAATACCGGTATAGACTGTGGAATTATTGTATTTCAGCTTAAGACTACTCTGGGCGGATAAAAAATTTATGGAGACGCATAGACATACAGCCAGGAGACAGCGGTGGTTAGATCGGATATTGCGCATGTGTTAGTTAATTTTTGATCGCTGTAAAACTACTTAATACCAACCGGCTTTGAACGATAAGTGAGCAGCAAATGACCACGTGTGAATAGAATGTGATTAACTCAAAGGCTAGTCATCGGGAGGCTTACTGAACGAAGCCGCAATGGTCTGTCCGACCTTTGATCCGTCTTCATCATATACAATCCTGACTCTTGCGCTTTTTGTTTCCGTTGAACTCATGGATAATGTATGACGGTTTTTACCCGCAGTGATAATAAGAATGGCAGTATTGGGAGGGATGCTTCCAAGATTTTCCGCCACCATTTCTACTTCATGAAAAGTATTGTTTTTATCGATCTTTACGTATGTAGTCAGCGGTTTTGCACCCAATCGTTGATGAGTTAGTACAACTTGTTTATCTACTAATACCGTGATCGAATCGCCATCGATTTGAGCGTTATCATAAAAATCGAGGCGGATCGATCCGGTATCAACTTTTATTTCAGGTACCTCCTTAAATGCAGATTCTCTTATACGCGTTAAAACAATACTGCCTCCATCGCAACTCAGGGTTGTGTTCAATACATTACCCTTCCAATAACCCTTCAGTACTTCCTTGTTGCCTTCACGATAATATGTGAGGTCGAAACTTTTTACGCAGATAACACATCGTTGGGGAATATGATAGGTAGTTACAATGCCCTCCTGCAGGGAGAGTTTTTTTGATGCTCGGTCATAGGTGCCTTTGAAATTTTTCTTTACATAGTTATCGATATCCTGGTAATGATAAGAATCGCCGATCAGGACCTCTCCTTTGGCGTTGATCTGGAGCTCGATATTATTTTCAGGAAAACATCCCCGCATCATCAGTGTACCCTTCCAATAGCCGCTTACGTTTTGGGCCGCCGATTGAAAAGTAACCGCAATAAATAGGAAACTAAATGCCAGGAGAATTTTCACCATCAAAAATTAAGACAAAAAATCCGCCTAAAATGTGAAAATTGTACAAAAGGTGAAGATAATTTTGAACAAGTGGTGATAACCTGGCTTATGAACGTGAGTTTTATTTACTCCTCAGGGACAAAAAGGCAAGAGCAATGATCATAAAACCGACGCCGGTAATGGTTGGGGGCCAGATTTTCCCTTTTGTTCCCAAATAGATTAAATAAATACCCAGGACGACAAGCAGGCTGGCTGCGGCAACAAGAGTTGTATTCCGGTTCATTTTAAATGTTTCAGACTTTTTTATTTTGTAAAGAACAATTAAGTTCGGAAAAAATTAATTGTTATGAAAATTTCTTCCCGGCGGGGTTTTTTGGGTACAATGGCAATGATTGCTCCCTTTGCCCAGCTGTTAAAGCCTAACGCTATCTTCGCTCAAAAGAAAGGAATGTTTATTCATCATGTATACTTCTGGTTAAAGAATCCCGGTAATAAAGAAGACAAAGCCAAATTAATCGAAGGATTGAAAAAGCTGTCAAAGGTCAAAACGATCAAAAACTTTTATATCGGTCAGCCAGCCGCCACCCGGCGCGAAGTGATCGACAGTTCCTATGATGTAAGCTGGTTATTATTTTTTGATAATGCAGCCCACCAGGATAGTTATCAAACTGACCCGGTACATTTGAAATTTGTAGAAGATTGTTCCGGACTCTGGCAGAAGGTTGTTGTTTATGATACAGTAGATACCAATCCCTGATTCAGGAACAAATTGCTAAATGGTTAAATTGTTAAGCAACCCCTGCAACCAGTTGGCCAATTAACCATTTAGCAGTGCTTAAATAAATTGTTTAGAGTTCTTTCGATCCATAGCCCCATTTCTTCATGATCGCCAAATTCTCTTTGGCACACTCAAGCGGCGTTTTGCCCTGGTAAGCTTCCTGTTCAATGATGTAATGAACATCTTTTGATTGTTTTCTTATCATATCAATTACCTCTTTCACATTTACAATGCCTTTACCAAGAATGGTGCTTTCATATTTTTCATTGCCACCGGTAGCTTTTATTTCGTCTTTTACATGAAGCGATGAAAAACGTCCGGGATATTTTTTAACGATCTCCGCTGCATTGGCGCCTCCATTATATAAGTTGCCGATATCCAATTGATGAATTACCAGTTTCTCATCAGTGTTCTTCAACATGATGTCATAAAGCATTTCGCCACCGAGACTTTCGCTAAATTCAAAATCATGATTATGATAACCGAATTTCATTCCTGACTTTTTGCAGAGCTCACCGCTTTTGTTAAACACGTCCATAAAGCGTAAAAGACCATCTTTGTCCTTTCTATAGGATTCATTCAGTGATGGACTGATGACATATTGCTGCCCCATGATGGCAGCGTCTTCAACAGTATACTTCCAGAGATCAGTAAATTCTTTCTTTGCTGTATCCCAATGTTGTGAAGTCAATACAGTATGACCACTGGGCATTTTCATTCCAAGGTCAGTCAATATTTTTTTGAATTCAATTGGGGAGTACCCATAAAACTTTCGATCCTTATAATTGGCATGTTCTACATATTTATACCCCATCGCCGCCAATTGTTTCAATGTGCCTGACGGATCGTTGGTCATATCATCACGAATAGAATAGAGTTGAATGCCTACCAGTTCATTTTCTTCTGTCATACTGTTAGCAAATGAAAGACGTGTGAAAAGAGAACTTCCTGCTAATGCAAGCGTTGATCTTTTTATAAATGTTCTCCTGGAGTTATTCATACGGCAATTTTTTTGTAATCTACTTAATTAATTTCTAATTCATTTTTTGAAGGAAGCTTTGGAAAACTGTGATGGGGCTCTGTCTGGTACCAAAATACGACTGAACTAATATCAGACCGCTGAATAAGATAGCGTCCGCCACTCATCCAGCCAAGATCCTGTATTGTCACTCTTAAATTTTTTTCAAAACGTATCGGGTCCATGATATGCCATCTGTACATTCCGAAACGTTGCATTACATTATAATGACCGTCGCCATCGATCACCTGGTGTAAGCCGGCGTAGGCAGTTGAAAATTCGGTGTAATCCACAACATCAACACCCGCAGCATTTTTCTTTCTTGTATCAAAATCATAGGATCCGCAGAAATAATCTTCTGTACCGGTGCCATTGATTGTCGGGAATTTCGTATCGCCGTCCATATAAAATTTTATTTCTCCCTCACCCCACCAGCCATTATTATGTACACCCCATGCAAGATAAGCTCCCACATACTGGCCTTTGCCTTCGATATTATCAATTAGGGTGCAAATGCCATCCTTTACCGGGTTACTTCTTCTGTATTGTGCATGAAAATAGGCAGCGTCATCAGGAACGGTTGTCAGGGTATAATCAACCTGATAATATAGCGTCATGTTATCCACATTGATATTTGTCATAGTGATCTTACATTTTTTTCTAAAAGGCATCACCCAATAACAATTGAAAGCACTGCCGGGATTGATTGTTACTGCTAAAGAATTAAGATGTGAATAGCCGCCCCAACCGGCACCAAAAAAATCTCCGACCGGAACTTCAACTGACGGTTCTGTTTCATCATCCCAATAAAAACGAAGAATTGAAAAACGCCAATTACCTGTTGGTGTCATCCAGATATGTTGAATGGCGCCCGGGCCGGCGATTTCAGCCATTGTAAAAGTTTCACCAGATTTGATCACTATAAATGGGTTTACTTTCCATCCCTGCCCAAGATCCCTTGCGGCATTTTTAGCGCTGCCAATTTCTAAAGTCGCCATGCCGCCTTTGCCTGGGTCGCCGGTTAAATTTTCAGGGCTGATCGATCTTGTCTTCGCATCGCTTAACCTGAAAAGATTTCCAAGGTTCATGTGAAGACCATTGAATTTTTCCGGTTGGGCTGTAGCGGTTGTTGAAATTAAAAACAGACAGTAAAGTAGTTTTTTCATAAAAGTTTTTTTGGAGAGAAGAAAGTTAAGCAATAAATGGAAATCATTTGTGTCAATGAGTCCAGTCATTTTATTACAGGGTATTTGTTATGATCTTCGTTGATGTGACTGTCGTGGCGATCATATTGTCTGTTTTGATCCTGCTCCTGCTCCTGCTTCTTTTCTTGCCGATATCAGTCGTGATCGATTCAGAAGTCCCTCATGCTTTTTTTCAATACAAATGGATTGGCGAAGGATGGATATGGTATGAAGACGAGTGGTGGCTAAGCTTCCGGATTTTCTTTTTCAAAAAGAAGATGTTGTTGTCTGGAATAAAACGAAATAAAAGACAAATTGAAAAGAAACCAGGGTTGAAAAGAAAGAACAACACCTTGTCTTTTAAAAAGCTGATACGAATAATAAGAACATTTCGGGTTAGAGAGTGGAAGATAGGAATTGACACCGGTGATCATGCTCTGACGGCACAATTGTATCCATTAAATTTTGTGCCGTCTCTCTTTCGTCATGTCAGGATCAATTTCACCGGAGAAAATTATTTGTCTATAAAAATGGATAACAACGCCTGGAGAATTTTATATGCATATCTCCGGTAATTTTTAAACTTTTAAAACTTGTGTTATGGCATTTAATTTAGAAGAAACAGTTAAACAGTTGACTGATTTTCTTAAAACAGAAGCAAAGACGGAAACAGTGATTGGTGAATCTTTTCACTTAGGCGATTTCACCTGTGTCCCTGTTATTAAATTCGGACTCGGTCTTGGTTACGGAGGTGGTGAAGGTCATGGAGGCATGGAAGGAAAAGGGAAAGGCGAAGGCTTTGGCGGCGGTGCAGGCGGTGGACTGGGCGTGGAGCCAATCGGTTTTCTTGTTACTAAGGGTGAGGATATATCATTTATTCCCACCAGGGCCAGTAAAGGACTCAGCGCGGCGTTTGAAAAGATGCCCGATGTGCTGGAAAAATTTTTTGACAAAAAGAAAATACAAAAAGAAAAATCAGAAGCCGTGGCCTGATGTAAACCAGGTGCAGCAGCTTATGCTGCTGCACTTCTTTCAAGTGAATCATTTAAATATTCGTCCAAAAAAATCTTTCATATCATTCCAGGATGCAGTGTCAGCTGCGGCATTATAAGCAATTGGTATCTTAAACTTTTTCCCGGTTTCCGTAGCCTCCGGATTGGTGAATGCATGTGTCGCTCCCGGGTAAGATTTAAATGTATACGACTTACCGATCGAATCCATTTGTTTTTTAAAAGTAGCTGCTTCTTCATTTGGAACAAAAGGATCGGCTTCTCCGTGACAAACGAGTATTTCAGCTTTTGTCAGATCTTTACTGGGAGGTGCGCCAACCAGTCCGCCATGAAAACTCACAACTCCCTTTAAGGGTTCACCCATTCTTGCAAGATTAAGAAGAAGGCCACCACCAAAACAATAACCGATGGCAGCTACCTGGCTTTGATCCACCGTTGGATTTTTTTTGAATTCTTCCAAACCCGCGTCAAAGATCTTCTTTGTCATATCCATATTCTCATAATACGGACCCGCGAGCATGCCGGCTTCCTGGGGATCATTTCCTTTTCTGCCATTGCCATACATATCAACTGCCATCGCGATATAACCCATTTCAGCAAGCATATTTGCCCGTCGCTTTATATAATCATTCAGCCCCCACCATTCATGCACCACCAAAACAGCTGGTCGTTTACCTTCTTTGCTTTCATCATACACAACATAACTACTCAGATTAAGAGTGTCAACTTTATAACTCACTGTCTCTTCTTTTAATTTGGGAGTTTTTGTATCCGTTTTGTTTGTTGCTGATTTATCGGTTTCATTACTACCACAGGAACTCAGGAAAATTATACAGGCAAGACAACCGCGTAAAGCGAGAGATTGAAGTTTCATATCAATGATTTTGGGTTGATTATAGAGTATAAAGTTCATAAATTATCTTTACTCCCGGCGATTTATTTGCTGCCCATTAGTTCATAACTTCAAATTATGGAAACAACAAAAGTTATTTTACTTCTTCTTATCATCTTATTTTCATGTAATAGTGGTCCTGATAGAAAAACAAATGCAAGCGTAAAGATCAATGACATCGATATAGCTTATGATCAATGCGGGCACGGAGACACAACCTTGCTGTTCATCCATGGATGGTGTATAAATAAAGAATACTGGGATGAGCAGATAAAATACTTCTGCGATAAATATGATGTGGTAACTCCCGATCTTCCCGGATTTGGCCAGTCAGGGAAAGACAGAGCTGAATGGACATTTGAAAAGTATGCGGACGATATCAATGAATTCATCAAAACAGAAAATTTAAAAAATGTGATCCTCATCGGGCATTCAATGTCAGGCGATATATTGTTATTGATGGATACAAAATATCCATCTTCCATTATCGGGATTGTGGGGATCGATAATCTTAAGAAGCCCGGGGTAAAATTTTCGGGTGAAGAAAGCCGCGAGATCGAAGGTTTTTTTAAAATGATGGACAGCAGCTTTTCGGGAACCGTTGATCTGTACACAAGAGCAAATCTTTTTCCACCATCAGCTGATACAGGGATCGTAAATCGTGTTGTAAACGATTTTAAAATGAATGATCCCGCCATCGCAACCAACGTATTGCGTTCTTTGTTTGATGTTTCCCAGAAAGAAAAAGACATGATGCAGCAATTATCGCATAAGCTGTATCTTATAAATAGTGATGCAGATTCAACACAAATTGACTCATTAAAGAGATATTGTAAAGCTTCCGCAGAGGTGGTATATGTTCATGGCACAGGACATTATCCAATGATCGAGAAGCCTGCGGAATTTAATGCTGCATTGGAAAAAGTGGTCGGTATGATAGGGCGCAAACAGGATTAGATTTCGTATCATTTGCCACATGATTTTGTTAACGAATTCTTTTGCCTCAAACCTCTATATTTGCCAAAATTTTAAAAGTAATGAAGCGGATCTTTATCGTTTTGTGCGCCGTAGTTTTATTGGCTTCTTGTTTAAAGAATAATGATGATGTGTGTAATTATGATGCCTGTGCGGTATCCGCTCCTGCATCGGAGGTGACCCAGTTGGAAAGTTACCTGGCCTCTGCCTCGATTGCAGCTACCAAACATTGTAGTGGAATGTATTATACTATAGATGCTGCCGGCTCGGGAGCTACACCTACTTTTTGTTCCACAGTAAGTGTGAAATATAAAGGTCAACTCACCAATGGAAATGTCTTTGACGAGGCAACGACACCAGTGAGCTTTCAACTGAGTGGCCTCATCGAAGCATGGAAAAAAGGGATACCACTGGTTAAAGCTGGTGGAAAAGTTAAGTTGTATTGCCCCCCATCATTAGCTTATGGCAGCCAGGAGATCAGGGATGGCGCCGGCAATGTAGTTATACCGGCGAACTCTATTTTAATTTTTGAAGTTGAGCTGGTAGGAGTTTTCTAATTAACCGCCTCTACATTTTCTAAAACGCAATCACCTGACCAGGGAAAAGGACGATAGGGTCCCGGTGGTTCAGGCATTTCTGCGTAAGTTTTTGTTTCACCGGTAAGCCTGTTTAGTTTGGCAGCGGTTTTAAGTTTTGATCTTGTTTCGATCCACCTCCATCCGTATTTTTCAAAAAACGCTTCTCCTTCTTCCGGTGCAAACTGAAATACAGCGCCGCTACCTTTTAAAGCCGGTTGCATTTCTTTTTTTATCATTTCCAAAAGGGCGGGAGATGTAAGATCAAAGATCCAGCGGTGAAAATGATCTTGCGAAGAAAGATCAATGGCGAGTTCAGCAGCTTGTTCATCAGTCAGGTAAATGATCAAACCTTCCGTGACGACAAGAGCTCTTTTGCATTCAGTGTGTAATTTTTGAAATAAGGCAAGCCTTGCTTTTCTGTCTGCAAGATCAAGAGCGATGGTTCTATACTCACATTTTAGTCTTTCGTTTTTCAAAACCTCATTTTTATAATTGATCATGTCTGGCAGATCAACATCTATCCACTTCAAGGTTTTTGGTAATTGCATTCTGTAAGCTCTTGCATCAAGACCCGCAGCAAGATTAATGATCATGTCATATCCCTGCTCAACATGTTGCATGATGAATTCATCAAAATGATAAGTTCTTGTAACAAATGACCAGCTGTTATCCCTGCCGAATTTGATTGCATTGGCAATTTGTTCTCCTTTTTCTCCGGCAAGCCTGCGCGCAAAAGGATCATGAAAAACTGCATCGGGTCTTTCGCTTTCTTCGGCTCTGAAGGTAGCAACCCATCGTGCTGTGTCGGAAATATTTTCTACGAGTTGACTCATGATTGAAGGTAGAGAATTATTGGGAGGCGGGCTGAGTTGCCACGTCGATCCGATTGCGGGATATAAGGGAGTGTGTCTAAAGTTTCACTTTAAGGCGCTGTTTCAAATCTCGGGCAGGTTATTATTTCTTTTTTCTTTTTATTGTTAAGATCCGGTTTAATTACATCCTTAATGTTGAAGTTTTTTGTATGACAAAAGGGGCAGGCATTGACGTATCCCTCCGAATCTATATACAGCATGCGATTCCCCGC
Source organism: Chitinophagaceae bacterium (assembly GCA_036376375.1). Classification (GTDB taxonomy): domain Bacteria; phylum Bacteroidota; class Bacteroidia; order Chitinophagales; family Chitinophagaceae; genus VBAS01. The sequence goes on along the minus strand of DASVAM010000055.1, from coordinate 7,737 downwards.
TGAAAAACATCCAACAGTTCTTTGGTGATAACCATGATAAACAACGATCGGGTAATCAGCATAGTCAGGATCAAAATTCAGTGTCAGATAAAAATTATTCAGGATGTCAAGATGGCGTTTATCCAAAAAAACATCTTTTCCTTCGTAATGGCCGACAGCTTTTGGTTCTAATAGTTGTATAAAAGCAACATTTAATTGTTTTGCAAGCCTTGCATATTCCATCAGGTTATCCGAACTGACAAAAGAACGGGTTACACAAATGCTTAATGCGACGAGTAGTTTTTGTTCATTCGCATGGTGTACTGCATGTAAAACATCTTGAAATGAGTTTTTAGATCCACGGAAAGTATCATGAATTTGCGGGTCAAAATGATCAAGACTTATGATAACCCCGGTAAGCCCTGCTTTTTTTAATACTTTTGCATTGTCCGCAGTAAAATTAAAACCTGAAGTCAGCACATAAAACTCGGACTGCTTTTCGCCATGGCGGATAAGTTGTTCAAGATCTTTTATTCTTACCATTGGTTCACCACCACTGAGATGAAATTGAGAGATACCATCACTTTGAAATTGGGAAATGACAGCCTTTAATTCATTTAATTCAAAGCTTTCACTTTTATTCAGGTTATTCCATTCGAAGCAATGTTCACATTGCAAGGGACATTTTTTAGTAATCGCGAAAATGATAAACGTTAATTTATTTGTCTTTTTCTTTATCGGTGAGATCCTGTCAAATTCGCTTTCAATGTAATTATCAAAAGCCGCAGATGGATAGCCGGGAGCATAAATATAATGGTAATACTTGCCATTTAGTTTTATGATCTTGGTTTGAATTCCTCCCAGTATCGACTTCTTTAACTGGTATAAAGCTTTAACAACTTTGAGTGATCGACTGATCGAGTTATAATTTTTTATGGCAAGATTTAAAATATGCAATCCGGCTTTCAGGTCTACCCATTTGCGTCTCCAACCTTTCAGAATCTGTATTTCAGACCTAAATTTCTTTCTATCACTGAAGGCCCCCAGGGTTGCGGAATACATGTCTTCCTTCACTATTTTCTGCTGATGCATGGTTATAGGTTCTGCCACAGGTTAATTTCATTTTTTTACCAGGCTTTTCATGCCTTCAGCAAATTTCTGACGGCTGAAGGCTGCTAATGCACCTGGTTGTTCGAAACTTTTGAGGAAAGCGGTTTTCGGTGATCCCTTAAAGTTTCTAATATGGGTATAATATCCGCTTGAATGAAGGAAAAATGATTGTGTCATCCCTTTTTTGGGAGCAATGCTTTTATATGAAAGGATTGCCGCATTGCCAATTTCGGGCTGAACAAGATATTGTTTATCGGGGTTTAGAATAGAGGATAAAACATTGGTACCTTTTTCGTCAACTGCCATATAGGGTTTAATTCTGTTGACTGTAAAATCAGCGTCAGGAGTATAGTCCATAGCTACGTAATCAAGTTCCCAGAAAAGATAGCCACACGATACCTTAAACTCCACGGGTCCATTTTCCGGAAGATCGACAGGGATAATCATATCCCGGTTCAATAAAGGACCGACCGCTTTTAATTTTTGAAGCTCTTGCCAACCATTCGCGGTCTTTATTGAAACTGTCAGCGGGATATTCTGTTCCTCACTCCATTTCTCTAATTCAGCGGCCGGTTTTTTCTCCTGTTCCTTAGCCCATTTTTTATAATAAGTGCCAAAACCTTTGCTAAACTCCCCAAACAGATAGTTAACCCATGAAGATGTTTTTCCGCTTAATATTAATTTTCCTTTTTTGGCTTTTAAATCATTCGTAAACGTGATGAACAGGTCCTCAGTAGATTGCCTGTTATTATCATCTTTGAAGAAACAGTGGTAATTATCTTTCTTCAGCAAGTCATTTCTGATACTGATATTGTTATTGAGTGTGGCCGATTCAGGCTCTACAGGATTGGAGATACTGAAAATTCTTCCGTCAGGGTTTACCAGGAGCTGTACATCCTTGCTGTGCTCAACGACCAGCAGATCTGCAAAATCTGTATGTTGTATTTCTTGTAGCTCGTTGCTGATTTTAATATTATAATCTCCATTTACTGTTTTCAACTGCATTGGCAGGTAATCATCTTTTTGTAATGGTTGATAAATCGAGGCACTGTATATCTCCCCCTGCAGATCATAATTTTCGCCATCATACGCGCTAATATATGGACAAGACGAAACTGTAGAGGACGGCGGTGGAGGGTCGGGTTCTGAAGTAGCGGCTACAATGGTAAGCGCCAGCAGAGCAGCGCCGATAGTAGTGAAGACAATTCCCTTTGCAGTACTCGCATTAGACTTCTTTTTATCAAACTCTATCATCTCAATCTTTTTAACATTCGAAAGTGGAAATGTATAGGCCAACGATGTGTCCACTCTTGAAGTATCGGATGTATAGATATGCACCTCTGTTAAAACCACACCTTCGCCTTTTGACTTTAGATATTTATACTTGTCCTTTTCTTTATGTGATGTATAAACCGAATGTTCCGGAGGAATTTGATCCGGTTTTGCGCTCAGCGTCATGCGGGTTTCATCCAGCACAACATTGGTCAATGCATAGCTATATCCGCCCTGTCTTAATATAAAATACTTGCCTTGCGCATTCAGTTCCCGCAATGATGTCTGTTTTGTCTGATCGTTATAGGCTTCGGCGGCAATAGGCTTGTAATAGGTACAACCAAAAAAATAATTGATCGTGATAAAGAGTAGTGCAAATGCAGCGACCTTTTTTTGATGGTGGTTGAGTTTCATAACCGGGAGTTTGGTAATGGAGAAAGTCAACATAAGGTACAAATTTTGTCATAACCGGGGATAAATTTTCTAACTTTAATTCTACATACTCTCAACCACCAGCAATGGGTATACGAATCACCAACATGTTTGCAGATTACGGAGACGCTGCATTGAATGGAAATTCGACAGGCGGGAAGGCCGTATTTCATTTAGCGGAGCATGCGCTGAGCAATACGCTGGATAAAACCATCCCTTATTCTCATCTGCTGGCTGCTACATCTTGTCCTGATGCTATTGCACCGTCACTCGGTCAGTGCATTAACCAGCGCTATAATAGCAATCTTGGCGTATCACATACCATTGACATGGTGCAGGGATGTGCAGGCGGCGTTTCAGCTTTGATACTGGCTTCGCAGCTGGCGGAGTTGAATAAAAGCAACGTGCTGGTAGTGACAGCGGATGCTGCGCAAAAAGCTACTTCACCTTCGAGCGCGGTATTTGAGGTATTTAAAAATGGTGTTTTTGCATGCTGCGTTGCCTATTCCGAAGATGATGGCCGGTTATTACATCATCAAAGCAAACAATATAAAGATTTATACAATGTTGTTACGATTGGTCTTGGACATGATGCCGATGCAATTATTGCAGCCAATATCAGCGACATGACAACCGATCCGAGAAGATACCTGGGTCTGCGACTGGATAATCATTTGGCCATAAAATTGATGAAGGAAGCTGAAAGATTTTATCTCGATTTTATTGAGCAAACAGGTCATCCTGATTTTTTGATCCTGCACCAGGTGAATGAACCTATCATAAATCATCTTGAAAAGGTATTTGCAAAATATCCCATTCGATTTATAAACAAAGCTAAAGAAACCGGTAATTGCGGGTGTGCCACCACGGGTATTTTACTCGATATCCTGAAGCATGAGATCAAGAACAAAAAAGTAATGATTTGCAGCTTTGGCACCGGTGGCGTTATTACAGCTGGCCTTTGGCAATTTTAGTATATGTATTTTATCGAAAAATATTTCTGGGTTTTCAGCGTGTTCCTGCTTCCTGTTTTATACATAATGGTTGCTACTGTTTTTTATCTGGTGTTTTATGTTTGGAAAAAGAATGAATATAGTGTGAACAAGATACAAGCTGGTCCTTTGTCGAGGTTGCAATTCAGAAGAGAATTGGCTTATGGGTTTATTTCCCTTGTAATTTTTGCGATTACAGGATTTGTGGTCTTTCTTTTATATCGTTACAGGATCAGTGTGATCTATTTCGATATAAATAGTTATGGGTTTTTCTATTTTTTTCTCTCCATAATTCTGTTGATTTTTTTTCACGACATGTATTTTTATTGGACACATCGCCTGTTGCATTTACCGGGCTGGTATCAGCAAGTACACAGTATTCATCATCTTTCATCCAATCCTTCTCCTTTTACATCATTGTCCTTTCATCCGGTCGAATCCGTAATTCAGGCACTTGTTCTCCCGCTAATGGTTGTTATTATTCCTGCTCATCCGTTTGCGATATTTTTTTTCCTGATTTACATGGTGTATAAGAATGTTCGGGGTCATGCCGGATTTGAATTTACTACTTCGTCGCGTCGTGGAAGCACCTGGAATAAAGTTCACAGCTATTCGATCCATCACAATCTTCATCATCTGCATGGAAGGGGCAACTATGGTCTTTATTTCACAATATGGGATCGTATGATGAAAACATTAAGAAAAGACGGGTGACGCTGAACAAGTACCGGGATCAAACGTCGAACGATTCACTTACCTTTGCGCCCTATGACAATCGAAAAATTGAATGATATGCGGTCCCGCATTGCCGGGGTAAGGAGGTTTCTTTGACGTTGATAATCGTCTGGACAAAATTGAAAATGATAAGCAGCTTTCACTGAGTGCAGGGTTTTGGGATGATAATGCCCGTGCAACTTCCATCATGAAGGAAATAAAAGTGAACGAGTACTGGGTTGACCTGTATAAACAAACAGCGTCAGCAGTAGAAGACTTTGCGGTGTTGTTTGAATTTTGGAAAGCAGGTGATGCAACCGAAGAAGAAACAAAAGTCGCTTATGAAAAAGCATTGACGATGCTGGATGATGCAGAATTCAAGGCAACATTGAATGAACCCGAAGATGAATTGCCGGCCGTTTTGCAGATCAACTCCGGCGCTGGTGGCACCGAAAGCCAGGATTGGAGTGAGATGCTTGCCCGTATGTACAGGATGTATGGAGAAAGGCAAGGCTGGAAAGTAACAGAGCTGGATTGGGTATGGGGCGATGGCGCTGGAATCAAGACCTGTACATACCAGTTTGATGGTGCATTTGCTTATGGGTTTTTAAAAGCCGAAAGTGGTGTGCATCGCCTGGTTCGTATTTCTCCATTTGATAGTAATGCCCGTCGTCATACATCATTTGCATCTGTTTTTGTGTATCCGCTTGTTGATGACACGATCAAGATCGACATAAAAGACGCTGATGTCAAAATGGAAACTGCCAGAAGCGGCGGAGCCGGCGGACAAAATGTAAATAAGGTTGAAACAAAAGTGATGTTGACCCATATTCCAACAGGAATAGTGGTGGTATGTCAAACGGAGCGAACACAGTTAGGCAATCGTGAAAAGGCGATGACGATGTTGAAGAGCCGGTTATACGAAGAAGAATTGCGAAAACGTAATGAAGCAAAAGATGCTGCCAATGCGAAGAAGAAAAAGATAGAATGGGGCTCGCAAATTCGGTCTTATGTTTTTCATCCATATAAAATGATCAAGGACCACCGCACCGATTTTGAAGTGGGGAATGTGCAGCCGGTTATGGATGGAGAATTGGATGGATTTATAAAAGCGTATTTGATGAGTGAGAAGGAAGCAGAGAATTAAAGTATTTTAGATTTTAGATTTGCGATTGCAGATTTTTATCGCTGCATACCAAATCTAAAATCTGCATTCCGAAATCTAAAATTATATTATCATGAGCTTAGGTTATTTTTCTTACCCGATGCCAGTCAATGAGCCTGTATTAAGTTATGCTCCGGGTTCTGCTGAAAAAAAGAGATTAAAAGAAGTGTTAGCAGAATTAAAAAAGGGAAAGATCGATGTACCGATGTATATCGGTAGTAAAGAAGTAAGAACAAATAAAAAAGGAACGCTTCATCCGCCGCATGAGATCAAACATGTATTGGGCACTTATTCGGAGGGCGACGAAAGACATGTGAAGCAGGCAATTGATGCAGCGTTGGCGACAAGGGAATCATGGGCCAATATGGATTGGGAAACAAGAGCCAATATATTTCTAAAAGCTGCTGACCTGATGGCGACAAAGTATCGTCCTTATATCAATGGTACAACGATGCTTGGGCAGAGCAAGAATGTATTCCAGGCAGAAATAGATGCTGCATGCGAGTTAATAGACTTCCTGCGATTCAATGTTCATTTCTTAAGTGAAATATATAAACAACAGCCGATCAGTAGTCCCGGCATGCACAATAGAATGGAGTATCGACCGCTTGAAGGATTTGTCTTAGCGATTACCCCCTTTAATTTTACGGCGATTGGCGGCAATCTTCCAACCAGCGCTGCCATGTGTGGCAACGTAGTGGTGTGGAAACCGGCGCATACTCAAATTTATTCTGCTCAAATGTTCATGCGCATATTAAAAGAAGCCGGTTTGCCTGACGGAGTTATCAATTTAATATATGTAAGCGGACCTGTTCTTGGCAAAACCTGCTTTGAGCATCCTGATTTTGCAGGAGTGCATTTTACGGGTTCAACCGGTGTATTTAATTATATGTGGGAAACGATCGGTAAAAACACTGGGATTTATAAATCATATCCGAGAATTGTGGGAGAAACAGGTGGAAAGGATTTTGTGATCGCTCATAAAACGGCCGATCCCGATGTAGTTGTCACTGCATTGCTTCGCGGCGCGTTTGAATTCCAGGGACAAAAATGTTCAGCAGCATCAAGAGCCTATATACCATCCAACATTGCGGAAGAAGTGAAAAAGAAATTGATCGCCGGCGTAAAGAGTTTTAAAATGGGAAGCCCTGAAGACTTTACAAATTTTATCAATGCAGTCATTGATGAAAAAAGTTTTGATAACATCAAAAAGTATATCGACAACGCAAAAAAAGATAAGAAAGCAGAAATATGGGTAGGAGGTAAGTGTGATAAAACGCAGGGTTATTTTATTCAGCCAACCATCATTGAAGCAAAGGACCCAAAATATGTAACCATGTGTGAAGAGATCTTTGGCCCGGTACTTACTGTATATATATATAACGCCAACCAGTTTGAAAGAACATTGGATCTTTTGAATACAACTTCACCGTACGCACTGACTGGTTCTGTGATCGCAAAAGATAAAGCAGCAATTGAACTTGCAACAAATAAATTGAGAAACGCGGCCGGCAATTTTTATATAAACGATAAACCAACGGGTGCTGTTGTCGGGCAACAGCCATTTGGTGGCGCAAGGGCGAGCGGTACAAATGACAAAGCCGGTAGTATTCTTAATCTTTACCGTTGGTTAAGTGCCAGAACAATTAAAGAGACCTTCAATCCACCAACTGATTATAAATATCCTTTTATGAGCGAAAAATGATGATTAGCGAATAATAGCTGATGTGGCAGTTGCTATCCTTATTTAATATGCTGAAGCACCGCTCTCTCTCTGAAGGAGAGGGAGAAGGAGGGAGAGGCTCCTCCTGTGGATTATCGCTATCCCTTTATGGAGGAGAAATAGTAAAGTTGCCACGAGATAATACTGTGCGATTGTAGAAAATAACGCTTTGATGAATTGATATCATGTTATATTTTGGCAGCCATTTATTCACCAAAAAAATTTCGTACTATGAAAAACTTTCTAGCCATTTTCATTCTTTCCGCCACAATTTCTTTGTCCTCGAGAGGACAAGATGCTGTTCAACTGAAACCCTTTAAGGTTGATCTGAGCATTGGTTATGCCATCCC
>DASVAM010000053.1:0-7376 GCA_036376375.1 Chitinophagaceae bacterium | reverse complement strand
CAAGTTTTCATTTAGCATGATGTACTTCTATGACGAAAATTTCATGTTGCCACTGAGTCATGATGAGATCGTGCACGGAAAAAGTCCAATGCTTTATAAAATGCCGGGCGATGAATGGCAAAAATTCGCGAACCTTCGATTGTTATACTCTTATATGTGGACCCACCCCGGTGGAAAACTTCTATTTATGGGCGATGAGTTTGGTCAAACGAGTGAGTGGAATTATAAATCGGAATTGGATTGGTTTTTGTTGCAACACGACAGTCATCGGCTATTGAAAGATTGTGTGGCCGATTTGAACAAATTATTGGTTGAAGAACCGGCGTTGCACCAGAATCAGTTTAACATTTACGGGTTTGAGTGGGTTGACCTTAATCATCGTGCGGAATCAATTATTTGCTACAAACGGAAAGGGAAAAAGAAAACAGACGACATCCTGGTTGTCCTTAATCTGACACCAGTTGTTAGAAATGACTGGGAGATTTACGTCAATAACAAGGCATTTACTAAGGAATTATTCAATTCGGACTCCTTAAAATATTGGGGAACCGGGAACGTTTTTAATCCTGATATAAGGTCTGAGTTGGTTGATAAAGATCAAAAACTCTATAAGTTAACACTGAATCTGCCGCCATTAGCCGCGATTGTCCTGAAATAGTTTTTTTTAATTGTTTTGTGCGCTAAAATATTGAGGGTTAAAGGTTATGATTTGTCAACTTAAGAAATTACTTTTACGAGGAAGACCGTTTTTTAAAATCCAAATTTTACACCCTATGAGATCTATTTTACTCACCATCTTGAGCTTTGGGGTTGCGCTGGCAACTTATTCGCAGGCAGACAGTGCCGACTTCTTCTATCAAAAAGCTTTAGCAGAAAAACAAGCAGGACGTAAGCTGGAGGTTTGGAAAAACCTCGATAAGGCATATAAATACAACCCCAACAATAAGGTGATCGTTTCTGAACTGGCAGATGTTTTAATGAGCCTGAACAAATATGCGCAGGCAAGAGAAATGTATCAGAAACTGGAGCAGATGGGAGATAACTCACCGGCTTTATACAAACAATTGCTGAATCTTTCATTTAATACAAAGCGATTTGATGATGCCATCCTATATGCTGATAAGCTAAAAAAAGCTGATCCTAATGAAAAGGTTGGTTATTATCTTGGAAAGATCTATTATGACAGGGATGATTACGGAGAAGCAATAAAATACCTGCAGGCTGCAGAAAAAGAAGATGCAAAGAATGCTGAAATACCGTACCTCATTGCACGCAGCTATGCCGATATGATGAACTATAAGCATTCAATTCCTTATTTTGACAAAGCCATTGCCCTTGCGCCTGATAAAAGTAACTGGATCTATGAGCTTGGACTTATTTACTATGCGATGAATGCAGATAAAGAATCGTTGAAATATATTTTATTGGCCGGCGAAAGAGGATATAAGAAAGACAATGATTACATGGAAAACCTTGGAGTGGCTTATTTAAATGCAGGCAAACTTAATGAAGGCATGGTGATCTTAAAAGAGATCCTTGTAAAAAAACCCAGCGATTTGAATATTCTTAACATGGTTGCCGAAGCTTATTATTATTCAGGCAAGTACCAGGAAGCGATCGATTACTGGGACAAAGTGCTGATGTATGATAAAACCAATGCCCAGTCGCTTTATATGATCGGGATGAGTTACCAGAAGAAAGGAGAGAAGGAAAAAGGTGTGGCGCTTTGTGATAAAGCAATTGAAATGGATCCGGGTCTTGCAGTGTACAAGCAGAAAAAATCAATGCCAGGCATGTAACACAATTGGCAACAGACAATATGCAATGAGCCAGCTTTTCATCAGCTGGCTTATTTTTTGCCAATTGCTAATTGTCATTTGCCTATTGACTACATTCTTTCCGGTACTTTTATTCCCAATAATCCCATGGCAGAAGCGATCACATTCGCCGTCATTTCAGAAAGTTTTAATCTTAATTGTTTCTTTTCATCAGATTCCGCATTCATTACGGAATGTTCAGTATAAAATGTATTGAACGTTTTTGCCAATTCAAATGCATAGATCGCAAGGACAGATGGGTTATGCTCGATCGCAGCCTGTTCGACAATTGTAGAATATTGTTCGAGTTTAACGATAAGTTCTTTTTCTAATTTGAGAAGACTATCGACTATTGACTCTTGACTATCGACTGCCTTCTCCTTTCTCAAAATTGATTTGATCCTTGCATGAGTATACTGAATGAACGGACCTGTAAAGCCGTGAAAATCGATCGACTCTTCTGGGTTAAAGATCATTTTCTTTTTTGGGTCAACACGCAGTAGAAAAAACTTTAATGCCCCAATTCCAAGAGTATCGTAAAGTTCCTTCAATTCTGTTTCCGTAAAATCTTTCACTTTACCCAATTCCTCTGTGTGCCTGCCGGCAATAGCCACCATTTCATCAACGATGTCATCTGCGTCCACTACGGTTCCTTCACGGCTCTTCATTCTTCCGGTTGGCAACTCAACCATTCCATAACTTAAATGATAAATTCCTTCAGCCCCCGGAATTTTCATTTTCTCGGCAATCAGTTTCAAAACCTTGAAATGATAATTCTGTTCGTCGCCGACCACATAAATACTTTCACCGGGATGATATTCTTCATGTTTTTGTTCCGCCAGGCCAATATCCTGTGTTATATATACGGATGTACCATCTCTTCTCATTACTATTTTCTCGTCAAGTCCATCGGCGGTCAGATCGATCCAAACGCTGCCATCATCTTTTTTTGTAAAAACCTTTTTTTCCAATCCTTCGGCAACAATATTCTTTCCAAGAAGGTAAGTATTGCTTTCATAATATATCTTGTCGAAATGGGTGCCTATTCGTTTATAGGTGATATCAAATCCCTCATATACCCAGCTGTTCATTTTTTTCCAGAGCGAAATCACGTCTGGCTTACCCTGTTCCCAATCGAATAACATTTGTTGCGCGGCTTTCAGGATCGGGGCCTCTTTTTCTGCTTCCTCTTTACTCAACCCTTTTGATACCAATTCATCAACCTGCCTTTTATATTCATCATTGTATTTTACATAGTAATTCCCGACAAAATGATCACCTTTTGTTCCGGTGCTCTCAGGCGTTTCACCATTTGCAAAAAGCTGCCAGGCGATCATACTTTTACAAATATGAATGCCCCTGTCATTTACAATGCATGTTTTTGTTATATCAGCTCCGTTTGCCTTAAGGATTTCTGCAATGCTCCATCCAAGAAAGTTATTTCTTAAATGACCAAGATGTAAAGGTTTATTTGTGTTAGGAGAAGAATACTCAACCATTACTTTTTTGCCAGTCGGCTCTTTTTTCCCAAAATTTGGATCGGGGTAGTTCTTTTCTAAAAATTCAACCCAATAGCTATTTTTTACTGTCAGGTTTAGAAAACCCTTGATCACATTGTATGCAGAAAAAAGATCGGGGTTACCCGCCAGGAGATAGTTGCCTATTTCATTGCCAAGTTGTTCCGGCGACTTTTTTAATTGCTTGATAAAAGAAAAAAGTACCAAGGTGTAATCCCCCTCAAATTCTGGTTTGGTCTCGTTGATCTGTATATTTTTTTCTTCAATGGTCAGACCATAAAGTTGTTCGAGTGTGTTTTTTGAAGCCAGTCTTATTCTTTCTGCTGTGTTCATCTGCGGTAGTAAGTTGTTATCTGATTGTTATTTCAATGGTTTGCAAAAATAGTAGTTTCCCGGCTGGTTGCATCTGCAGCGTGCAACACGTATCTTTGCCGGTTCATGAAAGATGCAGTCTATAATCTTAAGGACAAGATCATTGCTGTTATTGATTATTTTTATCCGCCCTTCGCCAAATTGATGGACCGGCAGACATTCCGTTATGCAGCCTGTGGCGGGAGCAATACGGTCTTTGATATTTTCCTTTTTACAATGATATTCCATTACGTTTTGCATGAACAGATCGTTCATTTTGAATCATTCGCCATTAGCCCGCATATCGCGGCATTCCTGTTCTCATTTCCAATTTCTTTTCTGACCGGTTATTTTCTTATGCGTTATGTTGTGTTTCCCGAATCGGCCACAACAAGAAAAAGAGTGCAGATGACAAAATACCTCTCGGTGGTTTTTGTCTGCTTTTTACTTAACTATGGTTTTCTGAAACTGTTTGTCGAGGTTATTGGCTGGTGGCCGCTGCCTGCAAAGATCGCAACAACATTTTTCGTGGTAGCTTTTAGTTATTTTTCACAAAAGAAATTTGCGTTCAGAGTAAACTAATCTTTTATACTGTTCGTCTACCTGAAACAAATATTTTCCTATGAATGCATGGTCAAAATTCATTGTCACATTCATCGCAACCCTGTTCTTTGTCTCATCGAATTCCTTTTCCCAGGGAGCGGAATTCAGAGATAGAGATGATCGGGAGACTCCACCGGCTCCGGATTATTCAAGCATGCATAGCTGGGCCTCACATCCCTTTAAACATGATTTTGGCGACAGCATTCCAAAGCCGTTACGAAAGTCTTATTCCTACGATAGTACAATTGATGTATTCTTTATCCATCCGACCACGTACATTCAGAAAGCAGGCAACAAAATGAATGGAGACGTAAACAATGAATCATTAAATGCCCGAACAGATCGCAGAACGATATTGAACCAGGCGACTGTATTCAATGAATTCAGATTGTTTGCCCCACGATACCGGCAGGCAAATTATTCCACGTATTTGAGTTTTATGGGAGGCTACGAAGCAGTTTTTGACACAGCGTATACTGACATAAAAGAAGCTTTTCAATATTATCTTGATAACTGGAACAAGGGTCGGCCATTTTTTATCGCATCACATAGCCAGGGCACGCAGCATGGCGTACGACTGATCGGCGAGTTGATAAAAGGAACTGAATTGGAAAGAAAACTGGTGGCGGCTTATATTATAGGGATGCCGCCGGTAATGAGTCCGAGACTGGACGTACCTGTTTGTAAAGATTCAACACAAACGGGTTGCTATGTTGCATGGAACAGTTTTAGTGAAGATTACACACCGATATTTAATTTTGGTAAAAATGATCTGAAAACCGTGAACCCATTGACGTGGACCGTTACGGATAAAAAAGCTGCCAGCGAACTGCACAAAGGAGCCGTTGTGAATGAATTCAATTCTGTTAAACCACAGGTGTTATCTGCCCATATACGATCCGGCAGATTGATCGTCGCTTCCGATGAAATAGAAATACCTGCCAGGCTTGAAAATCTGCATGTGCTCGATATAAATCTTTTTTATGTTGATATCAGGAATAATCTTAAAACAAGAGCTATGGCGTACAGGAAAAACATTTCAATCACTGCAAATTAAAATTCATCGCGTCCACTTTTATCGCCAGGTTGCCATTTGCATTGCTGCGAATAATAAAAGATTCGTCGAGAGGATAAAAGCCGGATATCTTCAGGTCGTTGATCGAACCCATACTTTTCACGCCTTTGATCCATTCTGCATTTAGTTGTTTATTGATCAAAGCCTTTGCAGAATCAACATAAGTCGAGAGATCGAAACGTGACGCCCGGGCAATTTCATTAGTAATACGTTTATTAAAAAGCCAGTCAGCTGATTTTAGCAGGAGATTTTTTGTTTTTACGTCGAAATCTATTTCTCTTACCTCTATCATTTTTTTATTGTGATCATAAAAAGGTTTACCGGTAAAATAAACGATACCGCCATTGGTTCCTGAAAAAGCCATTTTAATAATTAGCTTTTCATTCCCGGCGCCATAAATCCTGCAATCTTCCACAACAATAACCTTTTTTGATTTCCCTTTAGAAAGATCGAATTCTTGTCCCTTCAATTGAGCATTTAAAATATTGCTCAGTGAATCGTAGTTTAAAACTGCATCGAGGAAAATATTAAAACCCGGTTTTGATATTGAATTATCCATATTGGGCGCAAGTGTCATTACATCAGCAGGTTTTTCAAAACTGATAACAGGCTTAGCGGTCAGTCCAAAAAAAATATTCAGCGAATCATTTTGGGCGAATAATCTTATAAGCCTGATCTTTTGCGGATTGATCTTTAACCAGCCTAAACCATAAAGATTATAGGAAACATCCAGCTTGTTCCATAATTGCTGCACATGCGGCTTCAGATCAACCACTCCAAACGAATCTTCAATAGCTTTTTTTGCAAGATCCAGTTCATCCTTCAATCCTTTCATTACCTGGTTGGTGATATCAATATCAAAAACACAGACCGCACATTTATCAAGCGGCGCCGGCTCTTGCCTGTAAATATCAAGATTGACTTTAAAATCATCCAGGATTCTTACGGTGTTAGTGAAATTTATGTCCACTCTTCTTTCGCCTTCATCAAAACCACAACGACAGGGGGGCGTCCATGGACTAATTACTGCGTTGCCAACACAAAGCCTTGTTGATCCGATAATTCTATAATACCCTGTAAAACCAAGGTTCATCGAGCTGCCGGCTGCTGAAAACTGAAGTGGACCTCTTCTAAACTGGTATTTGTACCTGTTAGCACAGTCAATTGTAACCCAATCATTAGGCCAATTGGGAGATGTAAAAACTGTCGCGACATTCTGTTCTGCAAGCTGATACAGTGGTTTCATGTTTACCTGGATCGGTATGTTCAATTCAGACTCAGGTAAACTGTCCATCCTGAAGTTTGTCTTCGAAAGAAATGGTTTGTCAGGGATGATCTTTTTCGAACAGGATGAGAATAGTAATAATAATAAGCCAAAGTACAGGAAAGGTGTTTTCGGGGCATTGAACATGCCATAAAAATAATAATCTTGCAGGAGTGAAAACATTAAAAATCTTTTTTAACAATCCAGTAATTCTACGATTGTCTCCCGCAAAAAACTATCGTAATTTGTCCTCCCATACGTTCCACTCCGCTCCACTCTAAGCCGTATCCAAATATCCGTTCTAATATCCTTGTTTAGAATTCAGTGTTCTAATGATCTTAGTTTTCATTAAACCTGATTTTTGTTATGAGGAAGTTGTACCCAAACGTGAGAAGGGTTATCATTTTAATCCTGCTTATTGGAAACGTTTCATTGTCGGCACAGGATCTGCCTGGAGCTACTGCAAATATTCAGACGGCACCTGCCGGTACGCTTGTTATTGCAATGGATCATGCTAACCAGGCGACCAGCGTGATCAACGCCGCGTCCGGCACTTATCTTTTTAATCTTAAAGCTTACGGACTGGTAACACTTTTTAGAAATGCCGGCATATATGTGAATTGGGTTATTGCTGCCGGCAAAGCAAAAGATGGTATTGATTTTACAGGAACAGCGGAAAGAATTTTTCCAACCTATCAAGGACCGCAAACGTTAGACTTCAGAGCTGGCCCTTTTTTGATTTTTCCATC
>DASVAM010000043.1:0-4440 GCA_036376375.1 Chitinophagaceae bacterium | reverse complement strand
TGGCCAATCAACACCATGTCCATCTTTTGCGTTTGCTTCAAAGTCGAGATCACTCCAGCGATAACATTGTCTTCCCCACATCAAACTTCTTCCACCAACATGATAACCCCTGATCCAGTCGTAGGGTTTCTTTTGTACATATGGATGCTCTTTATCGTTTACAAAAAAATGGCTGTTGGCTTCATTGCAGAAACCACGGACCTGGATGTGCTGCTCATCTTTTATTTTATTTGTATTCCGATTGCGGTGTAACAATTCCCAGGGAGCAAGATTGGTAGTGGGATAATCTTTTACATGTTGCACCTGGCGGCCTCTTTCAAGTACTATTGTTTTTAATCCTGCCTTGCAAAGTTCCATGGCAGCCCAACCGCCAGAGATACCAGAGCCCACGATAATTGCATCAAATGTGTTGTTATCTGCCATTATAAATAATCAATAATCGCCCAATTAATTAAATTATTAGCTTAAGCCGGTTAAGATTTTATCACCTTTCTTATAGGGTACGTCGCCCTGGTACTTGCCCGGCACCGGTTGATAATTTGTAGCGCCTTCTCTTCCTTCCTTAGATGTAAAAAACCCCATTATGGTCAGTTGTTTGAAGTATTGGAAATAATGGTTGGGATCCTCTTTACTTTTTGATTTTTGATAATCGGCCCTTTCTTTGTCAAGCGACACCAATAATTCTTTGCGATGTTCCGGTGATGCTTTCAAGAAACCATGACCATGCATTTTTTTGCAAGCTTCATCCAAAGTTTTCATGCCGGCACGAAATGCATCCTGGTCCTTTTTTTCATAGCAATCATTTACAATGACGGTCATGAATTGACCAACCTTTGCGTCTTTAGCACCGGGCGTCGAGGTTTTTGGAAAAATAGTTTCGGCTATTTCATCTAAAAAAGCAATATCCGATTCAGTGAAAGTGGCCGAAGTGCCAACTTCTGCTTCCGGATTTTTACAGCCGGTAAGAAAAAATTCTCCTCCAATAACAACACCACCTGTAGCGGCAGCGACCATTTTTAGAAGTTCTCTTCTATTCATAAATTTCTTTTTTAATAATTAGCGGTTTTAAACATTCATTTTTTTCAACTGATCAACGGCATGAGCAGCGGCCCTTGCAGTTAACGCCATGTAAGTAAGTGATGGATTCACACAAGATGCACTGGTCATACATGCTCCATCAGTTACATATACATTGGTGCAATCCCATACCTGGTTATTACCATTTAATACAGATGTTTTTGGATCACGCCCCATCCGTGCCACGCCCATTTCATGTATTCCCATGCCGGGAGCATAATCGCTTTCAAAGTCGTGAACATTTTTAATGCCGGCGACTTCCAGCATTTCCTTCATGTCGTTCTTCATATCAACACGCATTTTTTTTTCATTGTCCTTGATTTCAACATCCATATCCAATACCGGTAATCCCCATTTATCTTTTACTGTTTTACTCAGGGAAATTTTGTTTTCATGATACGGCAGCATTTCACCAAACGCAGTAGCACCAATGCGCCATCCGCCGGGTTCACACAATGCATCTTTTAGATCGGCGCCAATACTCAATTCTGCCACTTCGCGGCCCCAACCATTTCTGTTGGCCCCACCCTGGTATCCAAACCCCCGTACATAGTCTCTTTTATCACCGTCAAAGTTTCGGAATCGTGGAATATAAAAACCTGTTGGCCGGTGACCGAAATAATACTTATCGTCATACCCTTCCACTTCGCCACTCGCACCCACACGGAAATGATGATCCATCGCATTATGACCCAATTCACCGCTGCTGCTTCCTAAACCATCGGGCCAGATATCCGTTGCTGAATTCATCAAGATCCATGCAGAGTTAAATGCGGAGGCACATAAGAAAACAATTTTTGAAAAATATTCTTTCGTTTGCATGGTTTCGGCGTCGATTACTCTTACTCCCTTAGCCCTTTTCGTGTCTTTATCATAAATAATTTCTTTAACAATCGAGTTGATGCCAAGTGTAAGCTTGCCAGTCGCCATTGCGGCCGGTAAAGTAGATGATTGTGTGCTAAAGTAAGCACCGAATGGACATCCGTTCCAGCACATATCGCGGTATTGGCAGTTTGTTCTTTGCGGACTATGACCCAGCGGACCGGTTACATGCGCCGTACGACCAATGATCAGTGTTCGTTTATTATTATAATGAGTTTTGATTTTTGCGGCAACATCTTTCTCCACAACGTTCAGTTCCATCGCAGGTAAGAAATGACTATCTGGTAATACAGCAAGATTTTCATACGAACCTTGTATCCCTGCAAATTTTTCAACATAAGTGTACCATGATTCCAGGTCTTTATACCTGATGGGCCAATCGACGGCATGTCCGTCTTTTGCATTCGCTTCAAAGTCTGCTTCACACCAGCGATAACTTTGGCGGCCCCACATCAGTGAACGTCCTCCCACATGATAGCCGCGGAACCAATCAAAACGTTTTGTTTCAGTATAGGGATTGTCCTTATCGCTAGCCCAATAATGAAGATTTCTTTCATTCAGTGGGTAATCTCTTTTGAGAAAGGGATATTCAGCGATCATCTTTTGAGTCCGGCCGCCACGATGAGGATATTCCCACACAGGTCTATTACTTGCTTCATAATCCTTGCCGTGTTTTATATCAAAACCTCTTTCAAGCATAATGACGTTCAGTCCACGTTCGGTAAGTTCTTTGGCCGCCCAGCCGCCACTGATCCCCGAGCCAACCACGATCGCGTCAAATGTGTTATTGTCTGCCATGTTTTATTTGTTATTTAAGATTGAATATTTGAAATTTTATTAGCGTTTCAGGAGTGCTGCTATCGAACTAATGCTGCGTTGCACTCTTGTATACCCGGTGATTCTATCAAATTGTCATGAATCCTAAGTCGTTGGTCGTGAGTTAGATTTTTTCTCAGGTTTGACGTTTCACGTCTCACGATCTACACATCACACCTGCTCACTGCATCTTTTAAGGCTGCTATTTTTTCTTCGTTTGTTTTACCTGTAGGAATAAATTCCTGTGCAACGTATCCTTTGAATCCGGTTTTTACAATAGCATTCATGATAGCCGGGTAGTACAACTCCTGGCTTTCATTTATTTCATGTCTTCCCGGAACACCAGCAGTATGGTAATGCCCGATATACTGAGCATTATCACTGAGCGTACTGATCACATCTCCCTCATCGATCTGCATATGATAAATATCATATAGTAATTTGAAGTTGGGCGACCCGATCTTTTTAGCCAGCTCAACTCCCCAGGGAGTCCTGTCGCACATATAGTCTTTATGGTTCACTTTGCTGTTCAGCAATTCCATTTGGATGATCACGTCATTTTTTTCTGCAAGACCAATGATCTGTTTCAAACCTTCCGCACAATTTTTCATACCGGTTTCATCATCCATCCCTTTACGGTTGCCGCTAAAACAGATCAGGTTTTTATAACCAGCCTGTTTTACCAGTGGAATAGTTTCGGAATAATCTTTTATAAGTTGTGGATGATTAGTATTGTTATTCCACCCTTCGGTGAGACTTACTTTACCGGCGATATAACACATGGAACAGAATAAACCATGTTTTTTAAGTATGGGCCAGTCTTTGGGAGCGATCAGGTCAATCGCCCCAAAGCCGATCTTTTTTACTTCAACACAAAGTTCTTCCAATGGAATAAAATTGTAAGTCCATTGACAAACGGAATGATTGATATTGCCTTTCAACTTGAGTTTTTTTGATTTTTTATCGTCGGTCACAAATGAGCTGATAAAAGGAGCAACGGTGGCGGCTGCAGTTCCGGCTGCGATTTTTTTCAGGGCATCACGACGGTTTGATTTTTTCATATTCAAGCGGGTTCTAAAGTTACAACAGTACCTGTTTCAAACTTCAGGGGCACCTATATTTTCTGGCACGCCAGCCACCCGTATTTGTCTTTTTTCTTTAAAAAATAAAATAAAATATACGAGCACTCCTAAAGCAATATAAGCCGGCACAAACCAAATGCTTTTCCAATCATGACCATCCGGTGACATTGCATAGTTGCCCACCACTTCACCGGAGATCAATGTGCCAATGAACATGCCGACCCCGTAAGTCGCAAATGTGAATAAGCCCTGGGCGGCATTTTTTATTTTTTCTCCGGCCTTCTTTTCAGTATACATGTATCCTGTTACAAAAAAGAAATCATAGCATATGCCGTGTAAAATAATACCGGCATAAAGCATCCACAAATTGTTGCCCGGATCACCGTAGGCAAAACAGATATACCGGAGTATCCAGGCTGTCATCCCCATCAGCAGCATGTTCTTTACGCCTATTCGATTAAATAAAAAAGGGATCGCGAGGATGAACACTGCTTCAGAGACTTGTCCAAAGGTCATTTTACCGGCGGCATTATTTATTCCCAATTCATTTAAAAAAGGATTTGCCCATCCATAGTAAAACGAC
>DASVAM010000593.1:0-3070 GCA_036376375.1 Chitinophagaceae bacterium | reverse complement strand
CAGCTAAATAATTTTACTTCGATAGCAAAGAATTATCTTCCAACATCGAACCTCTCCGAAAGGAGTCCTTCGGACAAACTCCAAACCTCAAACAACTAGCTTATGTCTCCATTTCTCGGTGAATTTATCGGTACTATGTTGCTTATCATTTTGGGTGATGGTGTCGTTGCAAATGTCGTTTTAAATAAAACTAAAGGGAACAACGGCGGGTGGATCGTTATTACATTCGGATGGGCCATGGCTGTATTTCTCGGTGTATATGCATCCAATAGTCTTGGCGGCAGCGGGCATTTAAATCCTGCCGTAACAATTGCAATGACCGCCTTCAATGATTTTGACCCGGCGCTATTACCAATTTATATCGGTGCTCAATTTGCGGGAGCAATAACAGGGGCAGTTATTGTTTGGATTGCTTATAAGCAGCATTTTGATGCAACAGCAGATGGTGATTCAAAACTTGCCGTCTTCTGCACCGGTCCTGCAATACGCAGTTCCGCGCATAACTTAATGACAGAAATAATTGGAACATTTGTGTTGGCATTTGGTGCATTAGCGATGTCGAAGCCGGCATCAACACTTGGCACATTGGATGCATTACCCGTCGCCCTTCTTGTTTTTGGGATTGGTTTATCAATTGGCGGCCCCACTGGTTACGCTATTAACCCGGCAAGAGACCTTGGTCCACGCATTGCCCATTTTATCTTACCATTAAAAAATAAAAGGGACAGTGATTGGGCTTATTCCTGGATACCAATTGTTGGACCAATTATCGGTGCGCTGATCGCCGCTTATCTCTTTAAACTTATATAATATGCAAAAGATTTTTTTGATCGTATTAACGCTTTGTTTTCTGGACCAAATAACGATTGCACAGGATGCAGAAGCAAGATTGAAGGAAAAAGGGATAGTATTAACCCCCCCTGGCAAGCCGGTAGCGAACTATGTAAACGTTGTCCGTGTCGGTAATCTTTTATTTCTTGCCGGCAAAGGACCCACAAAACCAGATGGAACGAATATCACTGGAAAGGTGGGAAAAGACCTGACGATCGAACAGGGCTATGAAGCGGCCAGGCTGACGGCCATGAACCACCTTGCTGTATTAAAAGCGGAGCTTGGTAGTTTGAATAAAGTAAAACGGGTTGTAAAAGTATTGGGCATGGTAAATTGTGCCGAAGATTTTAAAGATCAGCCAAAAGTTGTCAATGGTTATTCTGACCTGATGGTGGAAATTTTTGGTGATAAAGGAAAACATGCACGATCAGCAGTTGGCATGTATGCCCTGCCGTCGAACATTGCTGTAGAGGTTGAAGTGATTGTGGAAGTAGAGGATTGAATGGATTATAAATTTTCGCAAACCCGTAAAATCATCTTACAGGCCTTTCTTACTTGCTCTTCAGAAATTGTTAATGGAGGCGAAATACGTAAACATTGAGGTGCAAACAAAAACCAATCGGTCATTATTCCATCGCTTAGACAAGCATCGATTATTTTTTTATTCGTTTCAAATGAATCAAATTCAACAGCCATCCATAATCCGAAAGACCGGACAGATTTGATTGCAGGATGAACCAACAATGACCGAAAAAATTCTTCTTTGGATTTAACTGAGCCGATTATTTTTCCTTCCAATAAAACCTGCATTGCTGTCATTCCTGCTGCACAACAAACCGGGTGACCGCCGAATGTTGTGATATGCCCCAGAATCGGATCCTCTGTAAATGCACCCATTAAACTTTTCTCGGCGACAAAAGCACCGAGCGGCATTCCGCCACCCAATGCTTTTCCAAGCACCAAAACATCGGGAATAACATCTGCAAAGGAGTCCTCATGGCCAAAATTTTCAAAACCCCAAAGTTTTCCCGTTCTTCCAAAACCCGCCTGTATTTCATCAAGGATCAAAAGTGTTCCTGTCTCTGTGCATTTTTTTCTGAGTGCCCGCATCCATTCATTTGAGGGAATAATAATTCCTGCTTCAGCCTGAACAGTTTCAGCAATGACGCAAGCTGTTCTTTCCGAAATCTCCTTCAATGAATCCATCGAATTATAATCAAGATGCAAAACATCGGGCAACAACGGACGAAAAGCATTTCGCCAATATTCATCACCCATTATACTTAATGCGCCCTGTGTAGAACCATGATAGGAGTTTTTGAAAGCAATGATCTGCGATCTGTTTGTCACTCTTTTGGAAAGCTTCATTGATCCTTCAATCGCCTCAGCACCGGAGTTCGTAAAATAAACTGAATTGAGTGAAGCCGGTAAATGGTCAGTAAGCAACCTGGCAAATTGCACTTGTGGTGATTCAACGAACTCTCCATATACCATCACATGCAGGTAGACATCTAACTGATTTTTTATTGCTTCTATTACTTTGGGATGGCGATGACCGACATTGGCGACACTAATACCTCCGATCAGGTCAATATATTCTTTTCCATTTATGTCATACAATGAGCACCCTTCAGCTTTTGAGATCTCAAATGCTAAAGGTGAAGGAGAAGTCTGTGCGATATGTTTAAGGAAAAGTTCCCTTTCGTTCACCGAGAAAATATTTCACGCAAAGAACGCAAATCCAGATAAAAATCGGGAGCAAAGCCGCAAAGAAATTCTCTAATTTGCAATGGTGAATGGTTCCCGATAGCGATCGGGATGACTGTTGAATAGAAATACAGAACGTTGAAGAGTGCGACGCAACAGAAGCCTAATAGCAATTATCAGCTGGTTAAATAAAAATAATTGAAAACCATGAGCCGTCGTACTTGTAAACAATTATTAATTCTTAATTGTTAATTTTTAATTACACATGTCCTTAATACTTCCTGTTGAAAACAAATTCCCCCAGTTTGGAAATAACTGCTTTTTAGCCCCCAATTCAACGATTGTTGGTGATGTAGTAATGGGGAATGATTGTAGTATTTGGTTCAATGCAGTCGTAAGAGGCGACGTAAATTTTATCCGGATGGGACATAAAGTGAATGTGCAGGATGGCGCCTGCATTCATTGTACTTACAAAAAGTTTGGAACGACGATCGGCAACAATGTTTCAATCGGTCATAATGCAATTGTGCAT
>DASVAM010000030.1:0-7400 GCA_036376375.1 Chitinophagaceae bacterium | reverse complement strand
AATGGAAGTTTTAATAATGCAAAAAATACTTTGCAGCCTGAACAGAACAATAAATACTTTTCTCACTCAACGTCGGCAAAACTTAATCTTCTTACTAAAAAGGGATGGTTGTTTAACACGGATCTTACCAATCAATTGTATTCGGGACTAAGCGATGGATATAACCAAAATTATTGGTTGTGGAACATGGCCATAGCTAAGAAGATACTTAAAGATCAAAAAGGAGAAATACGACTTTCTGTATTCGATCTGCTGGACCAGAACCAAAGTATAACACGGAATGTAACTGAAACATATTTTGAAGATGTATTTACAAAGGTTGTCGAGCAGTATTTCATGGTTACGTTTACTTATAATCTGAAGAATTTCGGAAAAGCGCCTGCAAGACCGAATTTTAACCAGGGCGGAGGTGATTTTTTCAGAAGGAATTAGTTACTTAAATTGAAAACCGAAAACCATGACCTGCCTTGACCAACGAAACGGAATTAATAGAGCAACTAAAACAAGGAGACGAAACTGCATTCAGGACTATCGTCGGGCAATGGAAGGATATGGTCTATAACACGATCCTTGGGATTGTTCAAAATGAAACAGAAGCTGAAGACCTTGCACAGGATGTTTTTATTAAAGTGTATGAAAAAGTGAGCACGTTTAAAGGGGATTCAAAGTTCTCGACATGGCTTTACAGGATTGCAACAACTACGGCACTCGATCATCTGCGGAGTAAAAAAAGAAAAAAAAGATTTGGCTTTTTGCAATCATTGGGAAGTGGGGGTGAGGAAAATGAGTCGATCCCTGATTTTCACCATCCTGGCGTGAGCCTGGATAATAAAGAAAGATCGGCAGCTCTTTTTAAGGCGATCGAAAGCCTACCTGATAACCAGAAAGCAGCCTATACGCTTCATAAGCTGGAGGGGCTTAGCTATCGTGACGTGAGCGACGTGTTAAATACAACCGTGTCAGCTGTAGAATCGCTCATGAGCCGTGCAAATCAAAACCTTAGGAAGCAATTAGAGGACTATTATAATAAACATTACAAGTAGAAGGAATCAATCTTATAAAGCGTCAAATTAGCAGCAAAATGACATCAAAAGAAAAAATACAACAAGAGGTCGAACGGACTTTACAATGCCTTGATGGCATAAAAAGGGCCGAAGCGAATCCTTTTCTTTTTACCCGCATTCAGGCCCGGATGAATAAACCGGCTGGTGTATGGGAAAGAACTTTTTCTTTTATCAGTAAACCCGCAATCGCTGTTGCAATTGTAGTGTTGGTAATGACAGTAAACGGCTGGGCTCTCTGGAATGGGTCGGGTTCAAACGGGACCGTTACGGCCGAAACAAATGTTTCTGAATTGGCGAGCGAATATAACGTAGTGGCTTCTGTTGATAACTACAATTACGAAAACATTACAAACGAATGAGTTATTTAAGAAACCATAAGTTACTTCTATTAATTATAGGTATTTTACTCGTAGCTAACATCGCTTTGTTATATTCGTTTGTTTCAAACAGGCAATCGCATCCGCCCAACGTTGCGCCCGTTGATCCCATCCAAAAAGTACAGGATGAAGTCGGATTAAATGAGGAACAAGCAACTATGTATGATTCATTGCGGAAACAGCAGTTCAAAAACATGAAACCTTTGTTTAAAGAGATCAGAAAATCAAAGGAAGAATTTTTCTCATTAATATACCAGCAAGGTGTCAGTGATTCTGTTTTGAATGCTTATGCGTCCAGGATCGGTGAAAAGCAAATGGAACTTGATATCAGCACTTTTCATTATTTCCAGTCAATTAAAGCGCTTTGTAACGAAGAACAAAAACCAAAAATGGATTCGTTTATTAAGCAGATCGTAAAACGGATCATCAACAACGGAGGACCAACACGTCGACCTTCGCCTGACAAGAAACAAAGCAAATAAATTTTTGGACCATCATTTTTAATTTAATATAACATCAAATGAAAAAAACGATCATTGCTTTAGCAGCAGTAATGCTAGCAGGCAGCGCATCATTTGCGCAAGGCGGAGGTTTCCAGATGCCTACGCCAGAGGAAAGAGTAAAACGGGCACACTTCAAAGCAGACAGTGCGTTCAAGCTTGACGAGGCAAAAATGAAAGAAATGGACGCAGCCTATCTGGAATATTACAAAACCCAGGACAAAGTGAGAACGGAATTAATGGAAGCAAATGGCGGTAATTTCCAGGGAATGAGAGAGCAAATGCAGGAAAAAATGAAACCTCACACGGAAGCTCTGGATGCAAAACTGAAACCTATTCTTGGAGATGAAAAATTTAAGATATGGAAAGAGCAGATCGAGCCAACACTTCGTGGACGTGGCGGCCCTCCAAGACAATAATTTAATAGTTCATGTTTGTTATCCCCCGATTCTTTGGGGGATTTTTTTACCGGTCGATCAATTCATGTGTCTCATTGAATTTAATTTCTTTTTTATCTACTTCAATTGAAAAAATGAAATGAGAATAAACTGAATATGAAATTGCAGCAGTCGAGCCGGGTCCTATTAGATCAAATATTTCTTTGCTTATTTTCACTTTGGACTTTTTTGAAATAGGTGTGACAATATAGTATTCTGCAAAAAAAGGTGTTTGATATTTTTCTGGGATGTAATAAAGTATTTCTTTCAATCCTTGTCTTAGATCTTTGGTGTAGGGATATAACAGCTTATAATAATAATAAATGAAGTAACCAGTTATTAGAAGAAAGATAAAGAGATAAAAGTAAGGGGTTAGATGTTTTATCATTTTTATTGAATCTTCACTTAACCGGTGCTGTCGAGAGTAGTAACTCTTATTAAATGAATAAACCCAGCCGATTGGAATCAGTATCAAAAAACCTGCAAGGGTTGACAAGAAAAACCGGCTTTTCTTTCTCTTTATTTTTTTTAGTATATCTTTTTCATGAGAAGTAAACGGCTTTACTTCTGATTGAACAGAAATAGCTGGCAATATTTTGATAGAGGAAATCAGGTAAAATAATTGTATATCAAAAATAAAGTAACGAGGAAGATTGTGGCGTAATATTCACTTTCTAAGTTACCGTTTTTCGAAATTAACGGTTTTCAAATTTGCAGATCGAATAGGGAGAAATTACTTAAAATGAAGTATTTCCTAAATGATGCTAATCAATCTCATTCTCACCGAGTTCTTTTGTCAGCTTGGTAAAACCAATGACCTGTCCTTCTTCATCGTGTAGCGCAGTGATCAGAATACTCCCCCAAAATGTAGAACCGTCTTTTCTTACCCTTCTTCCGATATGACGGGCCCGGCCTTCCTTTATTGCCAGTTCAATTAATTTTTCGGGGAGCTTTTCCTCCCTGTCTCTTGGCATGTAAAAAATGCGAAAATTTTGCCCCACAATTTCCTGTTCCTTATAACCTTTGATTGCCTCAGCACCTTTATTCCAGGTGAGAATTGTGCCGTCCGCATCAAGGAGAATTATGGCATAATCCTGAATTTCCTTGATCATCTGCTGGTGTAACTGGCGGAGTTTTTCTGTTTTATCCATGGATAGGTCTTGTCTAACCGAATTCTGCATGCATTTATTCCACAAAAGAGATGCCTGAGTCTGGTAGTCGTGTTATTACGTGAAATGACGCTTAGTAGGTCCTTTCACAGGATGAGTTTTATGATCTATTTAAAACGATTACTAACAACAAGTTCTTTGCTTCCGGATGTATAAACATAAAATCCCTCTCCGCTTTTTGCGCCAAGTTTGCCTGCTGTTACCATATTTACAAGTAAGGGGCATGGGGCGTATTTAGGATTGCCAAAACCATCGTGGAGTACATTTAATATGGAAAGGCAAACATCGAGTCCAACAAAGTCGGCGAGTTGCAATGGGCCCATGGGATGGGCCATTCCCAGTTTCATTACTATATCGATTTCTTCCACGCCTGCCGCACCTTCGTACAGACTATAAATTGCTTCATTGATCATCGGCATCAAAATACGATTGGCAATAAAGCCGGGATAATCATTGACAACACAGGGCGTTTTACCAAGCTGTTTGCTTAATTCAACAATAGTATTAGTCACTTCTTTGCTCGTTGAATAGCCATTGATAACTTCCACTAATTTCATTACGGGAACGGGATTCATGAAATGCATGCCAATTACTTTATCGGCCCGGCCCGTACTATTCGCAATTTTGGTTATCGATATAGAAGACGTATTGCTTGCCAGTATTGTATTCTTTGGGGCATACCGGTCTATCTCTTCAAAAATATTCAGTTTAAGCTCAGTGTTCTCTGTTGCCGCTTCAACTATAAGCTCTGCATCTTTTACCCCTTCACCTAAATTGCTCGAAATAGAAATATTTGCTAATGCATTTTTTTTCTGTTCTTCAGTTGCAGCTCCTTTCGCGATCTGTCGGTCAAAATTTTTGCTGATGTTGGCCACCGCTTTATCTAATTGGGTAAGTGAAATATCAACAATCGAAACCTTAAAACCATTTTGAGCAAATACATGAGCAATGCCGTTTCCCATCGTGCCTGCTCCGATCACGGATATGTGGCCCCCGGTGTTAATCATAATATTTGAAATTTTCTTACTCCCCAAAGGGGAGAATTGACAAATAACTTTAGCGAGATTTATTAAAATCTTCAGCGCAAATGTAATGATATAGTCTTTCAGGCAGCAATTTTAGCCGAATAGGATTGTGCGTAAGAGACTCGATCGCTATCGGGTGTCTCGCTACGAATAATACGCATTACTGAAGTTTGTTACCATCATTATCAGATTTTCTACATAACGAACTTAGCAAATGAAAGATGTATTTGGATCTAAGTTCCCCTTTTTGAGGACAGGGGGCTTTAATTCTTTTTCTTTTTAAAATCTCCCCGCTTCCATGCCTCTATAAATTCCATCCAGGCAGCTGGATTAAAAATATTTTGCGGGGGAATGCCACCGGCGTAATATGCTTTTGTAGCAACATTTTTCATTTGTATATGAGCTGCTTCACCACCATCAACGGGTGTACTTTGCATCAATGCTCTTCTTTTTGCAACGGACGTGTTTTTCCGGGCAGTTTCATAATCATCATCAGGGATCTTCGTATTGGCAAAGTCACGGGCAAACTGTGCTGCACTTGGTCTCGGCCGGATAATTGTGGCAGGAAGATAAACGGTATCAACAATCATTAATTGCACCACACTGTATTGGTTACCTTCCAGGTTCTTTGGTATCGTAACAATTTTTGGCTTGTAGCTAACGTGGGTAAACTCAACCACATCACCTTTTAATACAACAATTGAAAAAACACCCTGGTTATTAGTGATCGTTCCCCGGTTCTGACCTCGTATTGTTATACTAACTGCAGGAATACCAACCAGACTATCGGCGGTCATCACCACACCATAAAGTTGAACAACAGAATCACGAACGTTCTCGAACTGTGCTTTTGATACGGCCGGGGTAAAAAATAGCAGTAAAATAAGGTATTGTACAATTTTCTTCACCGTGCCAAAAATAACGACAAGTTGCTGATTTCGTAAAACAAATTGGGCGATATAATGGCTAACTTTACAGCTTGAATTACTTTTAACAAATACTTTTAAATGACAGCTGAAAAAATTCTGGAAGCGTTGAGCAATGTGCAGGAACCTGACCTGGGGAAAGACCTTGTAACGCTAAATATGGTGAAGGATATCGAGGTCAGCGGAAACGATGTTTCGTTTACCGTTGTGCTCACCACACCCGCCTGCCCGCTTAAGGATATGATTGGTAACGCATGTGTAAATGCGATAAAGATCCTTGTCAATAAAGAAGCGAACGTAAAAATAAATTTCACATCAAATACAACCACGAAAAGAACTGACCCTGGTTCAGTGTTACCGAATGTAAGGAATATTATTGCTGTCGTAAGCGGAAAGGGTGGCGTTGGTAAGTCAACGGTCGCAGCAAATCTTGCCCTGGCATTATCACAAGGCGATGCAAAAGTTGGTTTAATGGATGCCGATATCTATGGGCCAAGTGTTCCGATCATGTTTGGCGTTCGTGGTGAAAGACCGATGATGATGGATGTGGGCGGAGATAAAGGAATGATTGTGCCACTGGAACGTTTTGGAATTAAATTAATGAGCATTGGTTTATTGGTGGATGAAAAAAATGCTGTTGTTTGGCGGGGTCCGATGGCAAGCAGCGCTATCCGTCAATTTGTGACCGATGTTTATTGGGGTGAGCTGGACTACCTGGTTGTTGATATGCCACCCGGCACTGGTGATATTCATTTGACGTTAGTGCAAACCGTGCCTGTCACAGGAGTAGTAATCGTTACGACACCACAGGACGTCGCACTGGCTGATGCCAAAAAAGGAATTGCCATGTTTGGGCAGGCGCAGGTCAATGTCCCTATCATCGGCCTGGTCGAGAACATGAGCTATTTTACTCCGGCAGAATTGCCAAATAATCAATATTACATATTCGGGAAAGAAGGTGGCAAACGGCTGGCCGAAGAATATGATCTTCCGTTTCTTGGTCAAATTCCATTGGTGCAAAGTATTCGTGAAGGCGGTGACCAGGGTGTACCGATCATGATGAGTGATGATGAGATCACCAAAAGAGCGTTTGAAGAATTTGCGGCGATTACTGTTCGGAGCATAGCGATGAGGAATGCGGAATTACCAAAAACGACGCCACTGGAAATGATCAATTAATACAGTGTTTCCAACCATGAGTCTATAATCTTTTCCGGAGAATATATCTTCCCTTCATCAATAGTAAGGTAGATATTCCGCATATTCTTAATATTCTTTTTCGGTTCAGCTTCATTCAAGATCAGGTATGTGATTTTGCCCGGAGCAACTAATAATGCATGTTAAATATTAAATTCGCTTCATGTACAACCTGCCTTATTTTAAAGAAGAAGATCAGGAAGTGGTATTAACGTTCATGCGGGCGCATCCTTTCGTTTTTCTATCCGGCGTGGACGAAGAAAATAAGCCGGTGGCTACCCAGGTTCCTGTATTTATAGATGAGAGAGATGGAAAATTATTTCTCACAGGGCATATCATGAGGAATAA
This sequence comes from Chitinophagaceae bacterium, assembly GCA_036376375.1. Taxonomy (GTDB): domain Bacteria; phylum Bacteroidota; class Bacteroidia; order Chitinophagales; family Chitinophagaceae; genus VBAS01. The sequence continues at coordinate 357 of DASVAM010000030.1, read as the reverse complement.
TGATCACCATAAGGCATTTGAGAAAAATCCCAATGTGCTGGCTGTATTTACAGGACCGCATGTTTACGTGAGCGCCACCTGGTATGATAATCCACACCAGGCCAGCACGTGGAATTACATGAGTGTTCATGCAAAAGGCAAGATACGATTTGGAGATTATCACGACCTGGTAGCGATCCTGAAAAGACTGACGCTTCATTACGAAAATAACAATGCCGCATCGACAACCGTATTTGATAATCTCTCGTCATCCTACAAAGAACCTTTGATGAAAGCCATCGTGGCATTTGAAATAGCGGTAGTATCGATCGATAATGTTTTTAAGTTGAGCCAGAACCGGGATGAAAAAAGTTTTAA
>DASVAM010000029.1:0-12746 GCA_036376375.1 Chitinophagaceae bacterium | reverse complement strand
TGAATGGCGGGAATTCATAAACAATTATCCATACGGTAATGTGTATGACTGGCTGCAATTCATCGGCGCAGAAAATAAACAAGGGAATATAACAGCAGCTGAGTGCAATGATATCATTCGCAAACTAAGTCTGAAGAGTTTTGAAAGCGAATACAAAGTGCTCATCATGTGGATGCCGGAATACCTTGGCACTGAGGGGAACAAGCTACTTAAGCTGATCGAAGAGCCGCCACCCAATACCTTATTTATATTGGTAGCAGAAAATGAAACGCTTTTATTGCCCACCATCGTTAGTCGTTGCCAGATGATAAAAATCCCGATGCTTGAAACCACTGATATTGAAAAAGCATTAGTTGATAATAAGATCGATCCGGTAAAAGCAAGACAGGTAGCCGCCACGGCAGAGGGAAATTATCGTGAAGCATTACAACTATTACAACATGCCGAGGAAGACTGGCAGGGTATTCTCCGGGACTGGTTGAACTCAATAATTAAAACCGGCCCGATCGCTCAAACCAAGTGGGTGGAAGAAACCAGCAGGTTGGGGCGGGAGAAACAAAAACAATTTCTCCGATATTTTAATCATTTGCTCGAACAATCTATCCGGTCAAAGATCATGGGGAGCAACATTCAGCTGCCGGACAATGAAAAGGATTTTGCTGACCGGCTTAACCGGCTTGCCGATATTAGTCAGCAGCAGGCGATTATAGAGGAATTGGACCGGGCTACATATTATATAGAGCGGAATGCCAACGCCAAAATTCTCTTTCATGCCCTCACTATTAAGCTTTATCACATCATTCAGGACAAAATTGTATTTTTGGCGACTTGAATTGTGGGAGAAGGGTTTGTGAGTAGTCAATTCAAGTGAATTGTGAGTTATAATTATTGAGTCAACTTTCTGATCTATATTCAACTATGTTGCGTCACACACTTCAACACTTGTACATGTTTGAGCAAACATTGAACCGCTCAACGGATGCCGAGTAAGGCTCTGAACGTATAAGTGAGTGACACAACAGACGGTGATAGTAGTAATGCAGCTTGCTTCATAGTTATCCCTCACACCAATCTGAAATCTTAAATCGTAAATCTGAAATCGATTCATGGGTTGTGGAAATTGCGGAACGGGTAAACCAAACGGTTGTAAAAGCAACGGCGGCTGCAGTACCGGCGGGTGCAACCGCATGAACGCCTTTGACTGGCTCTTGAATATGCCCGTCGCAGATGTGGCAGATGAATGCCGTGTTATAGAGGTAAGTTTCAACCAGGGTAGCCGCAAAGATTTTTATCGAAATACGACGCTCCATCATTTTGAGAAAGGTGACCTGATCTGTGTGGAAGGTGTCAGTGGTTTTGATCTTGGGGAAGTGTCGCTGACAGGCGAGATTGTTCGGTTACAAATGAAGAAGCACGAAGTAAGGGAGGACAATCCGGAAATGAAAAAAGTATTGCGTCGTGCAAGCGACCGTGATATTGATACGTGGCGACACAGCAAGAGCCGTGAAAAAGAAGCGGTGATCCGCAGCCGGGCAATTGCCAAGCAACTAAAGCTTGAAATGAAAATAAGCCAGGTGGAGATGCAGGCCGATAGTCGCAAGGCAACCTTCTTTTATATTGCCGATGGGCGTGTTGATTTTCGTGAACTTATTAAGGTGTATGCATCCGAATTTAAGCTGAAAGTTGAAATGCGCCAGATTGGTGCAAGACAGGAAAGCGCAAAGGTTGGCGGTGTTGGTAGTTGCGGTCGTGAGCTATGCTGCAGCACGTGGCTTACGGATTTCAAATCAGTTAATACAACCGCTGCCCGTTATCAAAACCTTTCTATCAATCAAACAAAACTGAGCGGGCAATGCGGACGACTGAAATGTTGTTTGAATTATGAACTGGATACTTACCTCGATGCATTGCAGGGCTTTCCTGATAACTGCGATACTATACAAGTGGCAAAAGGAACAGCCGTGCTGATAAAAAAAGATATTTTCAAAAACCTGATGTGGTATGTACTACCGGACAGCAATAAGCAATACCCGGTTACCATTGAAAGAGCAAGAAAAATAAAATCGCTGAATGCCCAGGGTGTAATTCCGGAAGAGCTTGAAGCAGTTGAAATCACTTCATCAAAAGTAAAAGAAGCAGAACCTGAATTTGTAGAATTAGTTGGCCAGATAAGTTTGCAATCACTGGAAAAAGCTGATAAGAAGAGAAAACAAAAGCAGCAACGTCCAAAACAACAGAAGCAACAACCTCAACAAGGACAACAACAAAAGGGGCCGCACCAAAAGGGAAAACAACAAAATCCAAATCGTCCCCAGGGCAATCAACAACGGGGTCCAAATCGTCCTCCTCAACAGCCAAGGAGAAATAAGTAGTATAAAGAGTATATAAAGTTTATAAAGTATATAAGTAAATAGAGTACTTCTACATACATCGCGGGACTTCTCACAGTATAGGCACGATTATTTGTAGGTTTGAATATGAAGCGCAAGACCCTCAGACGATTGCTGTTGGCTGTTGTAATGTTTATCGTCGCGTGGACCTGTTTTGCTCAATTCGGTATGAAATCACGCATGAACGATAATAAAGCGAAGAAGAATTTTTTAAAAGGAGGTGTTGCCCTCTCTACCGGATCTATTGAAGTGGATGGCTTTAAAGTACATTACGCAAAAACCGGTAATGATTCTTTGCCTACTTTATTTTTTGTCCACGGTTCTCCTGATAGCTGGACCCGGTATGAAGAATTCATGAAGGATAACGACTTACTCGTCAACTATAGAATGATCGCCATCGATCGTCCGGGCTTTGGATACAGTCAATTTGGTGATGCAAAAAATTTAGAAGAGCAATCAAAGCTGATCGGTTCTTTTGTAAAAGCAATCAAAAATAGTAACCCGATCTATGCCGTTGGCCATTCCTACGGAGGAGCAGTGATAGCAAAATTGCAGGTTGACCACGCAAACCTGTTCGACGGCTTACTATTTCTTGCTGCAGCCCTGGATCCTCAAAAAGAAAAACCAGAAACATGGAGGTTCATTATGAAAACACCTCCATTGAAGTATCTCTTACCAGGCGCCTACAGGCCAAGTAATACGGAACTGGTTTACCTGAAAAAAGATCTGAAAGAATTAGATAAGGAATGGGAGAAGATCACCTGCCCCGTTTGGATCCTTCATGGAGATAAAGACACGTATGTCCCCGTGGCGAATGCTGATTATGCAAAAAACAAATTGACAAAAGCCAGATCAGTTGAAATAAAGATCCTGGATGGCGCCGAACATTTTATTCCGAAAGAACGATATGATGACATTAAAAAAGTATTAATGAAGTTACCGGTTGGAAGTTCGATTAATAATTACTAAGGTTGCTTTAAGATTACAGGAACGATCCGGGGTACAATTCCATAATGATTAACACCGTCGATCGTAGAATAATTAATAGAAAGGCCGGCATAATTTCTTCTTTTTACAGTGTTACAAAATTCCTGAGATGAGCTTAATATTCTATTTAAGAATTCAAGGGATCCTGCGTAGATCGAAATGCTGGAATTATATTTTTTATTATCTGCTGCATATTTCTTTTCAATTTTCATCAGTTCTTTATAGTTGGCCCAAACGGACGGGCTGATAGCATAGTAATGATCAAAAAGCTGATTCTCTTTCATTGACATATATAACGCCAATAAACCTCCAAAGGAATGGCCCATAAAAACTTTACTTTTTTGTTTTGGAAACTTTTTGCTTACCAAAGGCATCAATTCATCTTTCATAAAGTGAAAGAATTTAGAGGCCTGTCCAAAATTCTTATCGTTATATCCTCCTGCGTCGGATGGTATAAAATCACGTTGGCGTTTGGTATCCCAATCACCTTTGTGAGCAATGCCAATAAGAATGCAGTCCTTTATATTTTCCTCAGACTGTGACAAGACAACTTTCCCTGAATTAATTCCGGCATCAGTAAAGTAAACAAGATGATACGATCTGGCAGTGTCAAAATTTTGCGGCTTCCGGATAATGATCTCGTAGGTATCTCCTGTTTTAGATGAGGGGAAATCTTCTTTGGTTTGTTGAGCATTAATAGAAAATGGGATCAGTAAAATGACATATACAGCAATATCAATTCTCATATAATTCATATTTCAAGAACACTATTTCTGTGTGCTCCTTACCATTTTCATGACTAAAGAAGCGTCAGGAGAATAATTTGCCTCATTTTAATTTTTGATTGCTTCAATGATCGTATCCTGTATCTTACCCCTTACACTCAATTGTGCAAAAACAGGATTGCTTCTTGAGGGATTGACACGGTTAGAAAGAAAAATGTAAACAAGATCATATGCCGGATCTACCCATACGCAAGTACCAGTAAAACCTGTATGTCCAAATGTTTGTGGCGAGGACAGCAGTGATGGATAAGGGTCCCTTCTTGTTATATTATCCTTTTCAGGCTTATCAAAACCATAAGCCCGGCGGCTGTCCTTGCTGTGATATGCCGTAAACAAGTTGATCGTTTCTTCTTTAAGAATTCTTACACCATTCAATTCACCTCCATTCAGTAACATCTGATAAAGCATGGCGAGGTCATACGCATTGGAAAATAACCCGGCATGCCCGGCGACACCGCCAAACATACTGGCGCCCTCATCATGCACGTCGCCCCAAAGCAATTGCCTGCGAAAATATTTTTCTTCTTCTGTGGGAATGATCCTGTTAACCGCAAATCGTTCCCGCGGTTTAAAACCCATTGTTTCCAATCCTAATTTGGAATAAAACGTTTTTCTTACATACTGATCAAGAGACATGCCCGAGAGCTGTTCAACAATTTTTCCCAGGAAAATAAAATCGTTATCACTGTATGAATACTTACCAACTCTTGGCGGTGCGCTTTTAATGATCCTGCTGAGCATAGTATCCTGCCACTCATTTTTTAAATACAGGTTCTCCGCAACTCTAATTGCATACCCGGGCTTTGGTTGCTCGGAATAAAGAGTGGGATTAGGAATACCTGTAGCGGAATCAACGGTTTCCCGGTAAAAGAAAATTGTGGGCGTTAATCCAACTTCGTGCAACAAAATATCACCGATCTTCAGGTTTGCTTTATCTGAATTTTGTGTCCATGGCAGGTATTCGCCCAGTGTATGATCTAATTTGATCTTTCCTTCTTCATATAGTTTCATGATAGAAAGAGTAGTGGCCGAAATTTTTGTGACCGAGGCGAGATCAAAAATGCTTTCAGGAGTGACTGGTTGAGATTTATCAATGGCATAACTACCGAATGCTTTATTATAAATTATTTCGCCGTTTTTAACTGCTAACACCACGCAACCGGGAAATGCTTTCTGGGAAATGGCATCTGCTACGATCGAATCAATCGTTTGTCGCATCCATATTTTCCTCATCGCAGGATTTGTTTTCTCAACCGCTGCTACATCGATCCCATGGCCGGCTGAAAAATTGCAGACCCTCACCGGGAGCTTACCCGTTGCACTGTTCTTGCCTTTTAGAAGGTCGGCAGCAACTTGTCTTGTTATATTATCATCCTGGTGACAGGCGATTAATGAATTGGCATCGCAATAATTTGCCGCTGCCAACACATTTCCGAAAACAAATGTGATGCTGTTTGACTTATTTAACCGGCGCCAGAGGGAAATCGAAGATCTTGTAATTCCATAATTATTGGCAGGTCTGTTACTGAAATTATGAATGCCGATTATAACAGCATCATATTTGTCAACTACTTTTTCAAAGATCTGATCCGCCTTATCATCTCCATCTTTCCAGGAGAATAAATAAGTGTCCGTTTTATAAGTTTCGCTAAGACTGGTTCCAAAATTGTTACTCTCAGGATCGCCAATTGCCACATAAGCGATCTTAAAGCTATTTTTCAATGGCAAGGAAGCGTTGCCCGTTCCTTTTTTAAGAACCGTGGTGGTCTCTTTTGCCACCTTCATCCTGATCGCATCTGTTTTCGCATTCAAATCCCGAAGAAGGTTGGCTATTTCAATTGTTTTTGATTGATTCAATCCAAGTTGATATTTGGCCTTTAAGACCCTTTTCACTTTATCATTGACATCAGTCCAGCTTAACTTATTCTCTTCAATTGCTTTTTTTATGGCATCGATCGCTTTTCCAACATCTTCGGGAAGGCAAAGCATGTCATTACCCGCTATCAATGCTTCTACAGAGATCACACCTCCGGGGAAATATTTGGCAACACCTTTCATCTCCAGTGCATCGGTAAACGTGAGACCCTGGTAGTTCAGATCATTACGTAAAACGCCTGTCACACTATTTTTAGAAATAGAAGTCGCTACATGTTCAGTGGCATCAATAGATGGTATAGATAAATGAGCAACCATCACGCTTCCAACACCAGCCTTAAATATTTCGCGGAAAGGGTATAGTTCCATTGAATCAAGCTGCTGACGGTTCTTGTTTATTACCGGCAGATCAAGGTGCGAATCCACGTCAACATCACCATGGCCGGGAAAATGCTTTGCGCAAGCCATGATACCTGCATCCTGCATTCCCTTCATATAAGCGATCCCGAATTTGGCCACTTTATACTTGTCTTCGCCAAATGAACGATAACCGATAACCGGGTTAGCCGGGTTATTGTTAATATCGACAACCGGGGCATAGTTCACATGAATTCCCAGCCTTTTGCATTGTTCACCAACTGCTAAACCCATTTCATAAACCAATCGCTGGTTGTCCATGGCTCCCAATGTAAGCTGATAAGGAAATTTTGTGACACTGTCGAGTCGCATACCGACACCCCATTCGCCATCGATCGTTACCATCAAAGGAGTTTTCGCAATGCTTTGATAAAAATTAGTGAGATTCGCCTGGCGGACCGGCCCACCCTGGAAAAAACATAAAGCACCAACATTGTATTGCTGAATATCGCTGGTCACTTTTGCGACATGATCAGCACCAAGATTTGAATGGGCCCTTATCACCATCAATTGTGCTATTCTTTGTTCCGGTGTCAGGGAATTAAATACACTGTCAACCCATTTATCAACTGTCAGCCTGCTTCGATACTGAGAAAAAGAAATGGAGGAAATAAAAAGCGCTACGCCCAGGAATATTTTTTTCATGCAGATTGCTTGAGATAATCAACGTATTTTAGCAGGCCAAATTACGAAGAATTGCCCGACAAGATTTTATTATTACCCGATAATATTGCCAATCAAATTGCAGCCGGCGAAGTGATCCAGCGCCCCGCAAGTGCTGTGAAAGAATTACTTGAAAATGCCGTTGATGCAGGTGCCACAGAAATTAAACTTATTATTAACGATGCGGGGAAGTCGCTGGTGCAGGTGATCGATAATGGTGGTGGTATGAGCGAAACAGATGCAAGAATGAGTTTTGAACGTCATGCCACATCCAAGATTACCACGATCGACGACCTGTTTCATATAAAAACAATGGGATTTCGTGGTGAAGCCCTGGCTTCGATCGCGGCGGTTGCGCAGGTCGAGCTAAAAACCAAAAGACCCGACGATGAAACCGGAACTTATATTGAAATTGAAAACAGTGTTGTAAGAAAACAAGAGCCTGTTGCGATTCCCGATGGAACCAGCCTTGCAATGAAAAATTTATTTTTCAATGTTCCGGCACGCAGAAATTTTTTGAAAAGTAATTCAGCCGAAATGCGGCATATTGTTGAGGAGTTCACAAGAGTCGGATTATCGTTTCCCCAAATATTTTTCTCTTTAACTGCAAATAATCAACAGATCTTTCATCTTGAAGCCGGGAATTTGAAACAACGGCTTCTTCAATTACTTGGGAGTAGCTACAGTGCAAAACTCGTTTCGGTGAAAGAAGAAACCGACTATATGAACATTTACGGTTTTGTGGGCAAACCTGATACCGCAAAGAAAACAAGAGGCGACCAGTATTTTTTTGTCAATAACCGTTTTATAAAAAGTGCTTACCTGAACCATGCAGTAATGAATGGCTACCAGGAAATGATAACAAAAGATGCTTTCCCCATGTATGTGCTCTTCATTGATCTTGACCCCACACAGGTTGATGTGAATGTGCATCCCACCAAGCAAGAAATAAAATTTGAGGATGAGAAAATAATTTATGCATTTGTACAAGCGGCGGTGAAACATGCATTAGCACAGTTCAGTGTCACCCCTACTTTGGATTTTGAATTGGACGCGTCTATACAGCAGTTATCTTCCATCCAACAACCATTTACAGAAGAAAAAAAATCTGCGGCCGCATCTGGTTCCATCTTTAAAGGCTTTACAGAAAAAAATAGGGCCCACTTTATTGAGCCGACGAATAAGAGTGAGTTAAAACATTGGAGAGAGTTTTATGAGCGCCGGGAGCCGGGAGTCGTGAATCAGGAGCCGGGGAAAAATGTTCAAGACTCAATGCTCTCCAAAGGAGTCGTTTCGGACAATGCTCAACTTTCAACTACGGAAATCACCCCGCTTGCTCATTCAACTCCCGATAGCTATCGGGACACCATTCACGACACAAAGTTGATCCAGTTACATAATCAATACATCCTCTCACAAATTCCTTCGGGCTTTATTCTTATAAATCAACAGGCTGCGCATGAAAGAATCATCTATGAACGGCTTCAGGAAGCTGCAAAAGGAAAAGCAGTAGCCACACAACGATGCATCTTCCCGGTGACAATAGAATTGACTCCTGCAGATGGCGTTTTATTAGAAGATCTGATGAATGACTTACAACAACTCGGTTATATGATCGAGCCATTTGGTAAAAATACTTTTGTTGTTCAAGGGACGCCCGCCGATGTCGCTCAGGGAAACGAGAAACGCGTGATCGATTCTTTGCTGGAACAATACAAACATTTCAGTAACGATCTGAAATTTTCAAAAAGAGAAAAGCTGGTGCGTACGCTTGCGTGGCAACAATCCATTAAAGCGGGTAAACAACTTACAGCAAAAGAAATGGAAGTTTTAGTGGAAGATCTGTTTAGATGCAAACAGCCTAACGCGTCACCTGGTGGCAATCCCACTTATTTAGAGTTTAAGAAAGAACAGTTGGAGAAAATGTTTGGTGTTTGAATTAATAATGAATAATTAAAAATTAATAATTGGCTTAGCATAATTCTTAATTACTAATTTTTAATTCTTAATTCATGGATAAACTTTTCTATCGCTCTTCTTATCGCAGTTGCTGATGCCTGGTGATTATTCACTAATGTAGAAAAAATAAGCAGCTTACCTTTTTTAGTATATAAAAAGCCGCTTAAGGCAACGACACCCGATAGGGTACCTGTCTTGGCAAATATATAATTGCTGTCTGCTTTGTAATAGCTACTGATCGTCCCCTCACCGCCTGTAGGAAAGATCACTTTTATTCTTTCCATGCCAAATTCATTTTTCATCTTATCCAAAATGGCAACAAAATCCTGTGGTGTAAATAAATTATAGCGGCTGAGACCAGAACCATCAGCCCATCTTGGTTTATGAGGGAGATCTTTGAAGTCTGTTTTTAATAATGTATCAATGATCTTTGTGTCATTCATCACACCCAATCTTTCATTACTCACCATCAATAAACTTTGCTCTGCAAAAAAATTATCGCTACGATGCATCATGGGTTGGAGCATCGAATCGGTAGGTCTTGAATAAATAGATCTGAACTTCGCATCCGAAGGAGGGTCAACATTATCCAGCCAGGCTTTTTTTAATGTATCCTCCAACAATCGTTGGTTTTCAAACGTACGAAAAGGAATTTGTGCTTTGGTAAACGTGTCAATGCCGTTGAATACATCAAATGTATTGTCGACCCTTCTTCTCCTTATCCTGATTTTGGGGGTAAGAGGGACCACATATTCATTTAAAGCGTACCGGAAAAATTTTATATCTCCCTTTAATTCATATTTGTTTCCCTTTTGCTCTAATTTATATTCAATCAGATTACCATAAATAGGCAAATCTGATCGCTCTGCCATATAATCTGAATTATAATCATTCCATGACCAGCCATTTCCATAGACTTCAGCTTCCCATCTCGGAGTAACGAAAATCATCTGTTTATTCGAAACCAGTAAAAATTCAAATGCAGGCTGAGATTTATAATCTCTATGCATAAAGGTTGGATCAGCCGTTGGTCTGATAAACAAGAAGGAATCAGTTTCAATAAAATCAAGTCCGCGCAAATTTTCCCCCAAATATTTCATAGCAGCATAACAAGTCGGGATTTTGGTATTGGAGGCAGGTACAAAATATTTATCGGCCTGGTAATTGTACCAATACTTTCCTGTTGCAGGTTCATAGATACTGATACCAACATGAGCTGTTAGCAATGATGAGTCGTTGATGACTTGCTTTGCTGACTTGGAAATTTTTTGCTGAATAGAACAGGATGTGAAAATTAAGAATGAAAAATTAATAATTAATAATTCCTTCAGGCCGAACCACCTTCCTGTATTTCCCATTCTTAATTTTTAATTATTAATTCTTAATTAGCTTCTTTCCTGCGCTCTCAACCACCTCTCCGGTATCTCGTTACTGCTGGCAAGCAAATAATCCTTATAACTGCAGGCAATAAAACGTTTATCAGGCAACTGCATCCACCAGCGGCCGGTTTTTTTGCTTTGAATAAAAGTGGTATCGACTTCGGCAAACGCCATATGATATTCATTAAACGATTCCCGTTCATCGATCTTTGCTTCTCTTTTGCCGCGACTGCGGCCATCAAGCAAATACCAAAGCATCTGGCTTATTTGTTTTGCAGTAAGATCATGTTGATCTTTATCGGGATCATAACCATATATACCAACGGTATTCACATTCGGGCTCATGCCGGCATAACGCATCAGCACGCAACTTTCTTCTCCATTAAACCCATTAGGAGAACCGGTAGTATTTGCAGGAGCATAGGCATAAGCCAGTGCCGAAATATCAAAGCTGAATAATTGAGAATTGCGGATCACAGGCTCCATTTCATCAATGTTTTCTTTTACATGTCCGACCCGAAAACAATCGAAGCGCAACTTATCCATCGTTTCCAGCATCCGCGGATGAACAAAATAACTTTGAAACCCAATATGATTATAATGACGAACGTAATTTGGTTCACCGGTTAACATCTCCATTAGGAAATTATCACACCGGAAATCAGAATCGAGATTCAAATCGATCAGCGCATCGATACTTGTTGCCTCAATGATCGATTTGTTTTGCTCGTATGCATAATACTGCGCCAGCGTAAGGTCATGAGAGCCGCCAAGGATGATCACCGTTTTCTTTTCATTGATCAATTCGTTAATAACGGTTCTTAGCGCCGCATAAGTGTCAGCAAGTCCTGCCCCTTTGCGAAGATTTCCGAGATCAGCCAGCCGAAGGTCCTGGTGCCAGAAAAATAATTGGTAAAACTGGCGTCGAATTGCGTCCGGTCCGGCGCTATAGGCAAGATGGTGGCCATTACCTCTTTGTTCGCCGCAACCAATAAATATGAGATCGGCCTCATCAATGTCAGGAAAATTTTCTTCATCATGTACGCTGATGCGATGACCGATAGTTCCTTCTTTATATCCCTGGTCGAAGCTGAGCTCGGCCTTATTTATTGGTGAAAGAAAATCGGAGATGTTTAGGAAATCGGACATGGTGCAATTTATATTAATGTAACAGAAGATCGGCGGAAAACAGGCTACAATCCACCTATGTTGAAAAAATTAGCTAAGAGAATAAAAGAGAAAAGGAGAAAAAGAGTACCGGGTTCTGGACAGATCTATGCTTTTATAATGTTTTAATCGATCTGCTTATCTCTTTTTCTCCTTTAATCTCTTAGCGTATCTTTGCCCGCTATGGAAGAACTGTTGAAGCAAATAGAGGCTTATAAAACAGAGATTGGTACTTACCCCGCAACAGATGAAAAAGCGGTTGAAGAATTCCGCATCAAATGGCTTGGTTCCAGGGGTTTGGTAAAAAACCTGATGAGTGAAATGAAAAACGTGCCGAATGAAAAGAAAAAAGAATTCGGACAAATATTAAATGAGTTCAAACAATTCACCGAAGCAAAATATGAGGAACTGAAGCAGTCGACAGGCAACGGACGACCGACCACAGTTTCTGAATTAGATCTGTCGCTTCCGGGAGATACAATACCGCTGGGAACCCGTCACCCAATAAGTTTAATGACCAATCGAATTATTTCAATCTTTCAGCGATTGGGTTTTGCAATTGCTGAAGGTCCTGAGATCGAAGAGGACTGGCACAATTTTACCGCCTTGAATCTTCCGGAACATCACCCGGCAAGAGATATGCAGGATACATTTTATGTACAACGAAATCCAGATTGGTTGCTTCGTACACATACAAGCAATATACAGATACGTGAAATGCAGAAAGGTAAATTGCCGATCCGAATTATTTGCCCGGGCCGTGTATATAGAAATGAAACGGTAAGCGCAAGAAGCCATTGTTTCTTTCACCAGGTTGAAGGTTTATATATTGACGAAAATGTTTCTTTCGCCGATCTGAAGCAAACACTTTACTTTTTCGCAAAAGAAATGTATGGTCCCGCCGATGGCGGGATGAAGATCCGTTTCCGGCCTTCTTATTTTCCGTTTACAGAGCCAAGCGCCGAGATGGATATCAGTTGCATGTTGTGCAAAGGTGCCGGTTGCAATGTTTGCAAAAAAACTGGTTGGCTTGAAATTCTCGGAAGTGGCATGGTTCATCCGAATGTTTTATCCAATTGTGGCATAGATCCTAACAAATACACTGGCTTTGCCTTTGGTATGGG
>DASVAM010000020.1:0-13720 GCA_036376375.1 Chitinophagaceae bacterium | reverse complement strand
AGAACAATTTGGCGAAAAGCAACAAGGCGGCTATATCGATCTTGTACAACCAATATTAAAAAAACCGATGTTCGGTTTCCCAAATGCGGTGCTGAATGCAGCATTGAGATTAGAGTATGTGGACTGGAATAAGGGAGCTTTTAAGTCAACCGGGGGTAATATTTCTGATGATTTTTTTTCAATTGTTCCTGCAATTAGCTGGCGACCCGGTGCTCAAACGGTAATACGATTAAACTACCGGTATAACTGGCAGCAGGATATTTTAGGTAATCCACCATCAAAGCTTGCAGGTTTCCAGGCTGGAATATCTACTTATTTCTAAAATGTTTACATATAAGTGCCAAATTGGTTTTATATCTTTACGATGTGAAGCATATTGCCGGCATATTTTTCATTTCCATTTATATGTTCTCGTTTGCAGAGTTTCATAACCTGATGAAGTTACCTGTATTGTTTGAGCATTATAGCGAACACAAACAATCGGATCCGGACATCAGCTTTTGGTCGTTTATAAAACTGCATTATTTTGATCCAATTGTGGTGGATGATGATTACCAGCGAGACCAGCAATTGCCATTTCGTGATACCGACTGCTGTCTTCTCACCGCTTCAACTGTTTGCGAATGTTGTTCGGTTACGGTAGAGATCAGCAAACCTGCCGAACTTTCCTGCGAGTTTCAATTGTTTAAAGAAGTAAATAAACCCCAGTTAATCTCCTTTGATATTTTCCAGCCTCCCCGTAGTGCCTGAACCATATTGAACAATTAATTTTTTTAAGGCACAAATAGTTTTACATGTTAAATGCAATCATTCGCTTTTCCGTGAGGAATAAGCTGATCATTGGTTTGTGTACGCTTGTATTGATCATCGCAGGCGCCATTGACCTGAGAAAATTACCCATTGATGCCCTGCCCGATATTACAAGTAACCAGGTGCAGGTCATCACCGTATCGCCATCGCTGGCGGCGCCGGAGGTGGAAAGGCTGGTTACCTTTCCGATTGAACAGTCCAATGCCAATATACCGGGTATTGTGGAAATGCGTTCTATTTCCCGTTTTGGATTATCAGTTGTTACAGTTGTGTTTGATGATGCCACTGATATTTACTGGGCACGGCAACAGGTATCTGAACGTTTAAACCAGGTGAAAGACCAGATTCCTGCCGCTGCAGGAAGACCTGAACTGGCGCCGGCTACGACCGGGCTCGGTGAGATTTATCAATATGTACTCCGGCCAAAGAAAGGGTTTGAAACTAAATATGATTTAACTGAACTCCGTTCCATACAGGATTGGATTGTACGCCGGCAACTGCTGGGTACAAAAGGTGTTGCCGATGTAAGCAGCTTTGGCGGTTACCTGAAGCAATATGAAGTAGCGGTGATGCCCAACCGGTTGAAAAGTATGAATGTAACGGTTGCCGATGTCTTCAAGGCACTGGAAAAAAATAATCAGAATTCCGGAGGTGCCTATATTGAAAAAGGCCCGACCGCACTCATCATCCGTACAGAAGGCTTGACGGAATCAATTGATGAAATCGGAAAAATATTTGTCCGGCATACAGATAAAGGGATCCCGGTTTATTTAAAAGATGTAGCCGATGTTCAGATTGGTCATGCCATCCGTTATGGAGCCATGACGTATCGTGATAAAGGAGAAGTGGCCGGAGCAGTGGTGCTGATGCTGAAAGGGGCCAATGCATCTAATGTGGTTAAAAATGTAAAAGAAAGAATTGAGCAGATAAAAAAAACATTACCGGAGGGAGTGGAGCTTGAAGTTTTTTATGACCGCACAAAAATGGTGAATAATGCAATCGGCACCGTGAAAAAAAACCTGCTGGAAGGTGCATTGATTGTAATTTTTGTACTCGTTCTTTTTTTGGGAAACCTGCGGGCAGGTTTGATAGTGGCTTCAGTGATTCCGCTGGCCATGCTCTTTGCTATCATCATGATGAATTTTTTTGGCGTGTCAGGAAATCTCATGAGTCTTGGTGCACTGGATTTTGGTTTGATAGTGGATGGGGCCGTCATAATTGTAGAAGCTGTGTTGCATCGTCTTTCGCATAACAAACATTTTGCTGAACTGACTCACATCACGCAACCGCAACTGAATGATGAAGTGGAAAGCTCAGCCGGAAAAATGATGAGCTCGGCAGTATTTGGGCAGATCATTATCCTGATAGTGTACCTGCCGATTCTGACATTGACAGGTATCGAAGGAAAAATGTTTAAACCCATGGCGCAGACTGTTTCATTTGCATTGATAGGCGCCTTTATTCTCTCACTCACTTACATCCCGATGATGTCATCCTTATTTCTCAGTAAAAAGCTGAGTCATAAAGACAGCTGGTCGGAGAAAATGATAAAGTGGTTAGTGAAATTATATAAACCAACATTGGAAGCTGCCTTACGATTCCCAAGAACAGTAGTGATAGCAACGATTTTGTTTTTTGTTTTCTCCGTATTTATTCTTGGCAGATTGGGCGGGGAGTTTATTCCCAAATTGCAGGAAGGTGATTTTGCTGTCGATGCAAGAATACTTACTGGCAGTTCACTGACTGAAACGATTAAGACCACACAAAAGGCGGTCGCAATACTGGAAAAACGTTTTCCTGAAGTGGAAAAAATAGTAACAAGAATCGGTGCCAGTGAAATACCAACGGACCCGATGCCGGTTGAAATGACGGATATCATTATTTCATTAAAACCAATTGATAAATGGGTGAATGCAAAATCTTTTGATGAACTCGCCAATAAAATGAGCCATGCATTGTCGGAAATACCCGGCATGACAAGTGGTTTCCAGTTCCCGGTACAAATGCGTTTTAATGAACTTATCTCCGGCGCCAGGCAGGATGTGGTGTGTAAGATATTTGGCGAAAACCTTGATAGTCTTTCCGCGTATGCACACCGTATAGGTAACATTATTCACTCAGTGGAAGGCGCCAAAGATATTTATGTAGAAACAGTAACTGGCTTGCCGCAGATAGTGGTGAAGTATAACAGAGATGCCATGGCGCATTACCAGCTACATGTGGCAGATGTAAACCAGGTGATACGGACTGCTTTTGCAGGAGAGAGTGCAGGTTTGATATATGAGAATGAAAGAAGATATGATTTGGTGGTGCGGTTAAAAGATGAAGCAAGACAGGATATTGCTGATGTGCAGCATTTATTGTTACCAACACCAACAGGGTTACAGGTGCCACTATACCAGGTAGCAAGCGTTGAAATAAAAGAAGGACCCAACCAGGTTCAACGTGAAGATGCCAAACGTAGAATCATTGTCGGATTTAATGTGAGGGGAAGGGATGTTGAATCAGTGGTGAAAGAACTAAATGACAAAGCTGCAAAGAATTTAAAGCTTCCATCAGGTTACTACGTGGTATATGGCGGGCAGTTTGAAAATTTAGTGGAAGCAAAAGAAAGGCTGATGTTGGCAGTGCCGGCTGCATTGCTGCTCATTTTGGTGATGTTGTATTTCGCATTTGGCTCATTAAAATATGGTATACTCATTTTTACGGCAATACCCTTATCCACCATCGGCGGCATCCTTGCATTATGGTTCAGGGGAATGCCATTTAGTATTTCTGCCGGTGTGGGGTTTATTGCATTGTTTGGTGTGGCAGTGTTAAACGGTATCGTTCTCATTGCTGAATTCAATAAACTAAAACATCAACGATTACACGACATAAAATTTATTATCATGGAAGGAACACAGGTACGGTTGCGGCCAGTATTAATGACGGCCGCGGTTGCCTCATTAGGATTTTTGCCGATGGCACTCAGCCAGGGTCCGGGTGCAGAAGTACAAAGACCGTTGGCCACAGTGGTGATTGGTGGTCTTGTTACAGCTACATTCCTGACTCTTGTTGTATTGCCTGTGTTGTATGCATGGGTGGAAAGGGAACGGAAAAGAAAACGCAAATCAAAAATAAACCCGGCAGCTACGATTATTCTTTTGCTGTTATTGTCGCCTGCATTGTATGCACAGAAAACGGTTTCATTAGATGAAATGCTGAAGATGGCAGCAGATAAAAACTTATCACTCCAATCGGCAAGAAAAGAAGCTGATTACTGGAAGCAATTGCAGACCGGAATTTTTGACCCGGCCAAAACAGTAGTGGGAGGGGAGTATGGTAATATCAATAGTTTTAATAATGATACCCGTTTCTTTATTAACCAGTCATTCAACCTCCCGGTTGTTTACAGGAAGCAACAGGAATTGTATAAAGCACATGCAGCATCACAGGAGCAAATGGCAAACTGGAAACAGGCCGAACTGCAACGTGAAGTAAAAATTGTGTTTTATCATTTGGCTGAACTGATGGAAAGAAAAAAACTGTTGCAAAGACTGGATTCTGTGTACAGCCGTTTTCAACAATCTGCAGCCTTGCGGTTAAAAGCCGGTGAGTCAAACCTGCTGGAAAAAACAACAGCCGATGCACAACTCGAACAATTGAAATTACAACAGCAACAACTGGATGCTGACATGCTTATTTTACAACACCGCCTGCAATGGTTACTGAACACAGATGAGAAACTGTTGCCGGCTTATAATTCATTTAAAAAAGAAACAGGCGGTGTGTTTTTTGCAGATACAGCAGCAGTCAGCGCCCACCCGCAATTACAGTACAGTCTTTCTAATGAGAAAACGATGCTGGCGCAAACCGCAGCAGAAAAAACAAGGCTGTCGCCTGATTTTACTGTTGGCTACAGTAATCTTTCAATCATCGGCTATCAAAGCCCGGATGGCGTGACGCAAAAGTATTATGGTGGTGGCGACCGCTTTAGTGTTTTCAGTCTCTCGCTTGGCATTCCCATTTTTACAAAAGCAACGAAAGCAAAAATAAGAGCAGGGCAGGCCAATGAAGAACTGGCGAAAATGAATACGGCCGTTGTGCTTTCACAGTTGAAAACAAATACACAGCAGCTGGCTGAGGAGTTTAAAAAACAACATCAGTCAGTACAGTATTACGAACAAACAGGATTGCAACAGGCAGCATTGATTTTTAAAAATGCAAACATTGCTTTTGAAAATGGAGAACTCAGCTATCTTGAATGGACAATGCTGGTGAATAATGCTGTCAATATTCAACTGGGGTATATTGATGCTGTCAAACAGCATAACCAGGTTTTAATTCAATCAGAATATTTAACATCTAAATAAAATTTATGCGGACTCTATTTTTAATAATCATTCTTGCTTCATTGGGTGCCTGTTCTTCGGATAAAAAGCAGGAAGCTGAAGAACAGGCGCAGCAGCCGTCTGATGTGGTGGAACTGACAGCAGAGCAAATAAAAAGTGCGGGTATAGAAACGGCAGTGATAGGGAAGCAGACGTTGAACAGCGAATTAAAGGTAAACGGGTTGGTGGATGTACCGCCACAAAATATTGTGTCGGTGAGTTTCCCATTGGGTGGTTATTTAAGAACCACCAAACTGTTGCCGGGTATGCATGTGAATAAAGGTGAAGTGATCGGGATAATGGAAGACCAGTCGCTGGTACAACTGCAGCAGGATTACCTGATGGCGGTTGCAAAACTTCAGTATCTCGAAAAAGAATTTGAAAGGCAAAAGCTGCTGAATGAAAACAAAGTGAATGCGGATAAAGTGTACCAGCAGGCGCAATCAGATTATGCTTCGCAAAAAGTACTGGTAAAAGGATATTCTGAAAAGCTGAAGCTGATAAATCTCAACCCGGATAAACTGAGTGATAATTCTATTTCACGCAGTGTGCCGGTGTATTCACCTATTAATGGTTTTGTTTCAAAAGTGAATGTGAATATCGGCAAGTATGTAAACCCATCAGAAGTATTGTTTGATTTGATAAACCCGGATGATATGCATGCCACATTGACGGTATTTGAAAAAGATATTGCCAAAGTAAAACCCAAACAAAAAGTTTTGGTTTCATTTGTAGATGAGCCCAATGTGGAATATGAATGTGAGGTTTTTTTGGTGACGAAAAATGTGGATGATAACCGCAGCGCTTTGGTGCATTGTCATTTTGAAAAACAACCGCAGCGGTTATTGCCGGGTATGTTTTTAAATGCAAAGATTAAGGTAAGCAATGCAGAAGTACTGGCCGTTCCGGAAAAAGCGGTGGTAAGACTCGGCAATAATCAATACCTCGTGGCCGCTGATGATAAAAATAAATTCAGCCTGTTGGCGGTGGAGACCGGTGTGAAAGATGCAGGCATGATTGAAGTGTTCAGTAAAGAATTAGAGTTGGCGGGTAAAAATATTATTGTAAAAAATCCTTACCCGGTATTATCGGCTATGAAAAATACAGCTGAGTAAGAATAAACAGTTGGAGTTAGCCCGGGGTCTAGTATCATCATACATTTGTTTTCATACTCGTTTATTGTGAAGTCCCAAGGTGGAAAGAAATGATTTTTGAACCACATAGGAACATAGATACATAGCATTACACATAGACTTCTATGTGTTTCCTTCCTACTGTGGCCTATGTGACTATGTGGTTCAGATTAAATTTAAAACTGCCCACTACCGCATTTTCCTTAGTAAAACAATTTTTTTTCTTTTAGGTCTACCTTTACATTTGCTGCCCTTATAAAAAACTATGGAATTAAAATACTCAAAACATATAGCTGCTGAACTGAATTTTTCTTTAAAACAAATCAGCAGTATCCATGAACTGCAGACAGAAGGCGCCACCATACCATTTATTTCCCGTTACCGGAAAGAAGCAACCGGCAACCTGGATGAAGTAGCTGTTGGGAATGTAATTGAAAAAATAAATTACTTCAGTGAACTGGAAAAAAGAAAGCAAACGATTTTAAAAACAATTGAAGAAGCCGGTAAACTTACTCCGGAACTTAAGCGGCGTATTGATGATTGTGTAAACGCAACAGAGCTGGAAGATATTTACCTGCCCTATAAACCCAAACGCAAAACAAAAGCTACCGTTGCCATTGAAAAAGGGCTCGAACCGCTGGCTAAACTTTTGTTTGAACAGGGTACAATCAATCCTGTTGAAGAAGCTGCAAAATTTATTACCGAACAGGTAAAAGATGCGGAAGGAGCATTGCAGGGCGCAAGGGATATTATAGCCGAATGGATTTCAGAAAATGAACAGGCAAGAAATCTTATCCGCAAACTATACAATGAAGAAGCGGCGGTGGCTTCAAGAGTTTTGACAACAAAAAAGGATGAGGAAGAAGCGCAGAAGTACCGTGATTATTTTCAATTTAAAGAACCACTGGCGCAATGTCCATCGCACCGGATGCTGGCAATACGAAGAGGAGAGAAAGAAGGCTTTTTGATAATGACCATCGCGATTGATAAGTTGATGGCGCATGATGAGCTCAAAAGAATCTTCCTGAAATCTTCCAACGCTGCAGCCAAACAGGTGGAAACGGCAATTGAAGATTCTTATAATCGTTTATTACAGCCTTCGATTGAAACAGAATTCCGCATGGCTGCAAAACTGAAAGCAGATGAAGAAGCGATTCGTGTGTTTGCCGAAAATCTCCGCCAGTTATTGTTGGCATCTTCATTGGGACATAAAAGAGTGCTGGCGATTGATCCCGGTTTTCGTACCGGTTGCAAAGTTGTTTGCCTTGATGAGTATGGCAGTTTTTTAAAATACACCACCATCTTTCCGCATGCACCGCAGAATGACAGCTTCGGTGCCGTACAAACAATTAAAGAATTAGTTGCTACATATAAAATTGAAGCGATTGGTTATGGAAACGGAACGGCCGGCAAGGAAACCGAACAATTAGTTCGTGGTATTGATTTCGGAAAACCGGTTTCCATTTTTATGGTGAATGAAAGCGGCGCTTCTATTTATTCGGCGAGTGAAGTGGCAAGAGAAGAATTTCCCGATGAAGATGTAACGGTGCGCGGCGCTATCAGTATCGGCCGCCGTTTGCTTGACCCGCTGAGTGAACTGGTGAAGATAGATGCAAAGAGCATTGGTGTGGGACAGTATCAGCATGATGTGAACCAGCATAAACTGAAAGAATCGCTGGATAAAGTGGTAGAAAGCTGCGTGAACTTTGTAGGTGTGGATGTCAATACGGCGAGTAGACATTTACTGATGTATGTTTCCGGTCTCAGTGCATCGGTGGCAAAAAACATTGTGGAGTACCGGGCAAAGAATGGTGGTTTTAAAAGCCGCGAAGAATTAAAAAAGGTTTCCATGCTTGGGCCCAAAGCATTTGAGCAGTGTGCAGGATTTTTGCGGATTGCCAATGCCACTAACCCGCTGGATAATTCAGCCGTGCACCCGGAGAGTTATCATGTGGTGGAGGCGATGGCATCCAGGACAGGAAGCACCGTTGATGAGTTAATAAAAAATGCGGACCTGAGAAAACAACTGAAGCCAAAAGAATTTATAACGGAAACAATCGGGCAGTTTACCATTGAAGATATTTTAAAAGAGTTGGAAAAACCGGGTCGTGACCCCCGTTCACCAATTGAAGAGTTCCGGTTTGCGGAAGGAGTGGATACAATGGCAGATTTAAAACCGGGCATGAAAGTGCCGGGCATTATTACCAATATTACCAACTTCGGTGCTTTTGTAGATGTGGGTGTAAAACAAGATGGCCTTGTACATGTTTCTCATTTGGCCAACCGCTTTATCAGCGACCCGAATGAAGCAGTGAAACTGGGACAAAAAGTAATGGTGACTGTTTTGGAAGTTGATATAACAAGAAAGAGAATCGCTTTGTCGTTGAAAGAAGGTGAGTCGGGAAGACCGCAAGACCGGAAGTCGGAAAGTCGGGCCGGTAATAAAAATTTTTCTAAAAAACCAGAACCTGTTAATGCATTTCAGGCGAAGCTGATGGAGTTGAAGAAGAATTTTAAGGAGTAGTGCTTACGGAATCATTGAAGCACTAAATGAAATTCTTTTATATCTGGACATTTTACTTTTTATAATCCTCCCTCACCGGGCTAAACACGTCAATCACTTTGCAATCCACCGGCGCAACCGCAGAGTGGGGGACATTGGATGGAATAACATGATACATACCGGCAGTTAACGGACAAGGCACACCACCGATTATCATATCCAATTGTCCTTCGAGCACAAAAGTTATCTGTTCATGCACATGGTGATGCTCGGGCAGTATACTTCCTTTTTTTACTTCCACATAACCGAGTGTAAGATTAGCGCCATGTGCATAGTGGCCGGTAATGCCGGGTGCAACTTGAAGGGGCTTACTATTAGTAATATGCTCCATATAAAAAATTTTACTCAAATAAAACCAGCGCCCAACGCTACCGAAATAAAAATGAGCATAACCGCCACAACTGTCTGTATCGTTTTCAGCGTCACTTTCTTTAGCAATTTATTTCCGATCAATGCCCCGCTTATAGCTGCCAGCGTGGTAATGATGACAACTGTAATATTTTCCTGCAAACCAGATTGGCTGAAGCGGTTTGCATAAACAGATAACCTTGTGAAATCAACAAAAGTGGATACTACTACAGCCGTTCCGATAAATGCTTCTTTAGATAATCCGGCTTTAATGAGAAATGCGCTGCGTAATGCACCTTGATTTCCGGATAAGCCACCGAAGAAACCGCTTAATGCTCCACCAAGCGGTAACTTATCTTTTCCAAACTGCAGTTTGCTGAAATAGGGAATCAAATCCATCAACGCAAAAATGATAAGCAGTATGGCGATGATAAATTTTACAGGATATACTTCAAAGCTTTTTTCTCCCAACTGGTAAGCAAACAACGGCGGCAGGTTTGTGATTTTTCCCAATACCCAGGCGCCGATGAAGGCAGCAATCACAGCCGGGATTCCAAACCGTAACAGCACCTGCTTATCCGCATTTTTGCCAACAAGAAATAATTTGAAAATATTATTAAAGAAATGTACTGCACCGGTGAGAGCAATAGCCAGTTCTATTGGAAAAAAAATAGCAAATACCGGAGTCAGCAAAGTGCCAAGACCAAAGCCTGAAAAGAAAGTAAGAATAGCTGCAAGAAAAGCGACAGCTGCAAGCAAAACGATATCCATTGTTTACTTTTCAAAATAACAAAGACTACCACCTACCCATTCCTTATCCTTGTTGTATCGTACACCAATCATTTTTCCTTTGCTCAGTCTCGCTAAATTATTTGCAGGTACCGGTCGTGCAGCTCCATCTTTCCAGAAATAAAAAACTCTAATTTCTGCTTTGGCCGGTATATCAGGAGTCTCAATCACATCAGCATATTTTACCTTTCGTTGTAGTATCCAGTTTTCAGGGTCCTTTACCTTTTCAATATCCTCATGAGTTACATCGATCACCACACCCTGTCCTGCAAAAGAGAACAATGGTTTTAAAACATAGTTCTCCAGATCAGTGGGCAATTGTTTTATTTCATTTAAGAAATAAGTTTTCGGCACATAGGGATGGTGAATAAAGGGTAATGTGTATTTGCTGATCCGGTAAAACCAATTGGGATGTGGTACCCACTCCACATCAAGATCTTCAAATAAAAGATTTCCCTGCGCCTGCACGTCGGCAGTTTGTTGCTGAAGATCATCAAAGATGAGACGGTTGTAAATACTTTTTACTTCAGTTTTTTTACCGTCATTTATATAGTACAATTTTCTTTCTTCGCGGATCAATTCTGTTAGACAAACAGGTTTTATCCCGAGATAATCCTGCGTGCAATAAAAATCTACTCTTGTTTTCTGTTGATGCGGAAAAACTTCGAGCAATATTACATGCTCAGGGTTTTCATTCCCTACGATTATTTCTTTCAATAGTTGCAGGTATGATACTTTTTCATAGTTATTAAGATAGGCGCTGTAGTTGTCCGGCACCGGAAAATGTTTTCTGAAAATGTCATCCAATAAAACCTCATACGCAAACAGACTAGGGAAGCCCTGCATCTCTATCAATTGTGGTTCATGTTCGCCTGCTTCATTTATGCAAATACCAAAATCAAATGCGATGAAATGAGAATGACGATTTTCGCCCGGCACCTGCAGGTGTTTGGGAATCGCATTTTTAGTAAGTTCTTTAAACTTCGGATCAACGATGATGTCAACGATGGCTTCACAGGCATCCAGCAATTTTTGAGTAAAGTCTTTTGGAACAAACACCGGTGTTTCGGCCACTCTGAATTCGATAGCTCCTTCATGTACAGAATTCAAATCTTTTAGAAATGACTCATATTTTTCTTTTGTAAAATTCTTGTTGAATTCCTTTCTGATAGATGGAACCATGTTTGCGAATTTATTGGGAAGTTAAGTACAAAGCGGAACAATATCTCACAGATTACACGGATTTTCACGGATTAAATTTCTGTGTGAATCTGTGAAATCCGTGAGAAACAATAGATAAATAATTACCGCTGCCTGCTACGTAACAAAAGAACAGATTGCTTCGTCACGCCATAGGCGTGACTCGCATTGACGAACCTCAAACCATCTCCGGTTGAAGCTGCTCAATACATTGCGTTAGAAAATTCGGCAGTACGTGTGAGTAGGTCCACATGATCTTATCCGGATCATTCAAATGTTTCAGCATGCTTACCCATTTTTCTTCGCCATGTTCTTCGATCACGGTCGTTTTCTTTTCCTCAGTTTGTAAATACATGCTCATACCAACAGCATCAGCTTCGGGGTGAAACTGTGTGCCGATCATATAATCATTAAAGCGCATCGCCATGATGGCTCTTTCATACGGCACATGCGGACGATTTTTTTCGATGCAAAGAATTTTGGCACCCATTTCTGCTATCACTTTATGATTGGGTTGAATGACCTGGAAATCCCGGCTATCAACGCTGTAAAATGGGTCTTTCAAGCCAGCAAAAACCGGTTCCTCGCTGGCGCCCTCAAGCATGTGAACAGGAAAGACTCCAAATGCAGTCGACCGGCGTTTGCAAACAATACCCACGTTATAATGGCGGCACGCTAATTGGAATGAATGGCAGATGAACAACACATGTTTCTTTTGCTCATTAGCGGGGTTATTATTCCAACGCTCCACCTCATTGACCCAACGAAAATAGTTTTCATCCCATTCGCTATACCGGCTTTCCAATGGTGAGCCCGGACCGCCGCTGGAAATGAAGATATCATAATTCATATCCGGCACTTGATTTTTCACGCGAACATCAAACTCGTCCCAAACCAACTCCAGATTATGAATTTCACTGTAAGTGGTAAGGATCTCACGGATACAGCGCATCCCCTGGTTGGGCTTTCCTTCATAAAGGTCGAGGATCGCAACCCGGTAGCTTTCGGGTTTTATCTTCTTCGAATCATTCACCATGGGAACAAACATAATAAATTTTTAATAGTGTGCTCTGTCGCCTGTTTTTCAATTACTAACAAAATGTGGATATATTAACCCCCCGTCCCCCTAAGGGGAACTTAGATCTGACGTTAGGTTAGATGTCGAAGGTTTACTAAATAAGAAATTTTTTTATGTTGTCACCATAATTGCTACCAGGAAGCTTCTGTTGCCCGTCCGAATGCATTCATCCGGGCGGACGTCGCACTCTTGTGCGCCCCCTGGCTATTCGGCTTTCTTTTTATTACAGAGACGAGGCATGTCTTGCCTCTACAAATAAATTAAACATTCATCATTGATGTTATTGCAAAAATTTTTCCGGCCGTTTTTTATTATGATCCGTTTTGTCCTGGTAGGCTTTTGCAGCAGCAAGAATTGTTGATTCATCATATAAGTTGCCAATAAGAGTTATGCTTAACGGTGAGCCATTTTGATTAAAACCCATCGGCATCACAACTACAGGATGACCCGTAAGATTTGTGATGGCTAATTGCCTTCCTGCAAAACTGGGTACGATCACCACATCATAATCTTTCATAAAATCGTTGATTGCCTTACAAAGATTATAGCGATAACGATTGGCATTTATGTATTCAACCGCTGGTATTAGTCTGGCTGCACGAAAACTGTTTGGCCAAAAATTTTTATCCTGTCTTTCTATCAAATCGTCACGATTGGTTCTTGTCAGTTCATCAAAAGCGGCAGCGCTCTCTGCATTTAAGATTATACTAATAAGATTTACCGGATAAACGGCAGAGTCGGGAAACTCAATTGCTTTTATATCCGCACCAAGGGATCTGTAAACGTCCAACACTTTTCTTTCAGGCGCATCGGCTGCTAATCGTTTAAAATAATTTTCTGCGTAAGCAACTCTTAATTTTTTAAAATCAGCTACACCATCATAGTTAAAATTTTTATCAACCGCCCCATGATCTTTGCCATCTGTTCCGTGTATATAGTTAAAAACGATCGCACAATCTTCAGCACTGCGACAAATTGGTCCCGCTTTATCCAAACTCCAGCACAGCACCATGGCGCCGGATCGACTGATGGAACCAAATGTTGGTCTCAATCCTGTGGCGCCACATCTTGTAGACGGAGAAACAATAGAACCCAATGTTTCAGTTCCAATGGTAAATGGAAGTAAGCCTGCAACAACAGATGCCGCGGACCCCGCTGATGAACCACTTGACCCTTGTCTTAAATTCCATGGATTTTTTGTTTCACCGCCAAACCATTTGTTATTGAATGCAAGTGCACCAAGAGATAATTTGGCACAAAGAACTGCACCCGCCGCCCTTAGTCGTTTGTACACATAAGAATCTTCATCAACATACTGGTCTTTATAGGGCGTGCTACCCCAGGTTGTTTTATACCCCTTCACGGCAAAGAGATCTTTTAATCCATAAGGAATGCCATGCAGCAAACCGAGATATTTACCATTTTT
>DASVAM010000714.1:0-2133 GCA_036376375.1 Chitinophagaceae bacterium | reverse complement strand
TGTTTCCATTGGCAAATTAATCCTTTCCTGCAACTTCATGCGTTGCCACCACACACTTTCCGCATGATACATGTGCAGCACGGTCGTATATAAATTCTTAAAGCTACTGGGTAATTCCTGGTTTTGTTTTCCTTCCGGCAGAGTAAGAATAAGATCCAGCAATTTTTGATTGGCCCAAATATTATAGGCTGCTAATTGTGAAAGAGAATCTTTCATGGTTCGATTTCCTGACAAAACGTTTTGGTGTGATTTAACGGGTGAAGATGAAATCATCTACTTTTGAAATTCATATCAAATTTCACAATCCAAAAATTATATATGGACAAAAGTTTTCCCCGTCAGACCCGTCCAAATGGGGACATCCCGGAAGATAAGTCATCCGGGCGGGCCCGTCCGACCGGCGATCTTAATAACTCTCCCAATAATGGGTCATCCGGGCGGGCCCGTCCGACCGGCGATCTTAATAACTCTCCCAATAATGGGTCATCCGGGCGGGCATTTTCCGGTTTTGGCTCTGTTGCATTACATGCCGGGCACAAGCAAGATCCCCTGTATGCTCATGTCACTCCCATTTATGCCTCATCAACGTTCGTTTATGATGAGGCAGAGCAGGGAATGCGACGATTCAGTGGTGAAGAAGATGGCTATATCTACAGCCGCTGGGGCAATCCAAATTTTACTGAAGCTGAAAACAAGATCGCAGCGTTGGAAGCATTTGGATTAAAAGACAGCTCAGGAAATCCTTTGCAATTGAAAGCTTTTCTTCATGCATCAGGGATGGCAGCATTGACCACATTAATGATTAGCAACCTGAAAAAAGGTGATAAGATCCTTTCTCATTACTCTCTTTACAGCGGCCTGGAAGAAATGATCACAAGAATTCTTCCACAGTTCGGGATCGAGCCGGTCATTGTTGATCTGAGAGACCTGAATAAAGCATCTGAAGCTATCAGGGAACATCCTGAAATCAAAATGATGTACCTCGAAACACCGGCCAATCCAACTATCCAGTGTGTGGATCTTGAAGAACTGACCGGGATCGCTAAAGCCAATGAATTGCTCGTGGCAGTTGATAATACTTTTGCAACTCCCTATTTGCAACAACCATTTCGCTATGGGGTCGATTATGTATTTCACAGTACTACAAAATTTTTAAATGGACATGGTACTGCCATTGGTGGCGTTCTATTGGGAAAAGATCTCGAAAAAATGAATGGTCATGTAAAAAAAACTTATCGTATCCTTGGAGTTAACAGTAATCCGTTTGATGCTTTTCTATTAACACAGGGTCTAAAAACACTGGAGCTGCGCATGGAACGGCATTGTGCTAACGCAATGAAAGTTGCGGAGTACCTCGCTACCCATGCTGCAATTTCAAAAGTAAATTATGCAGGTCTTACCTCACATCCTGATCACAAAGTAGCGATGAAACAAATGAGACATGGCGGGGGAATGTTGAGTTATGAAATGAAAAATGGTTTGCAGGCAGGGATTGACTTTATGAACAATCTTAAAATGTGTGTGCGCACTGTTTCGCTTGGTACCGCAGAAAGCATACTTTGCCACCCTGCGTCCATGACACATGCGGCTACCCCGAAAGAGAGTCGCGAAAAATATGGTATCACTGATGGATTGATAAGAATGAGTGTTGGACTGGAAAATATTGAAGATATATTGAGTGATCTTGACCAGGCATTAAATTGAGCATTGAACATTGAGCATTGAATATTTTTTTGATAAGAAATGTTCAATTTTCAACTAACAATGCTCAATTTTCAATTAACAGACTCCTTATCTTTATTCGTCATTACACCAAAATTATGTTTATGAAAAAAATATTCTTTGCCTTACTTCTTTTTCTGTCTTTAAAGTCATTTACGCAACCACCGACCGATCCCCGGCTCAAGGGACTTGATACTTTTGCATTGAGAATTCTAAAAGAATGGGATGCCCCCGGCGTTACCATTGCCGTCGTAGAAAAAAATAAAATTATCTATACGGGTGGTTTTGGTTATCGCGATCATGAAAAGAAATCACCGGTTACGGAAAATACATTGTTTGCGATTGGCTCATGCACAAAAGCGTTTACCGCATCGATTCTTGGTATGCTGGAAAAGGAAGGGAAAGTAAGCC